>JANPFC010000119.1:0-48037 GCA_031423235.1 Chlamydiota bacterium
TCCTAGTACTCTGTTTGCAAAATTTTTGCCGTTTCGGCTGCGTGAAAGCGCCAAAAATCGACGATCGTAAAGTGCCTTGTATTGGTTTAATACTAGGCACTTTACGATCGTCGATTTGTTGGCGGCTTTGACGCAGCCGAAACAGTAAAAATTTTGCAAACAGAGTACTAGGTTGTTGGAAATTGTTTTCGTTCGTATGCAAGCAACTTTTCAAAGCTCCGCGTCTCTGCGACAACAATGGCGGAAAGACCAAAGAGGGCGAGTAAGTTGGGGAACGCCATCAGGCCATTCATGATATTCGCAAAACTCCATACGGTTTGAAGGCTGAGAGTCGCGCCTGGGATCAGAACCAGAATGAAAAGGAAACGATACCAACGGACGACTGGAAGACCAAACAGGTACTCCATGCACTTTTCCCCATAATAAGCCCATCCGAGGATCGTCGAATAGCCGAATAGAATGAGGGAAATGGTGACGACGAGCCCGCCGTAGGGAAATACGTTTTCAAAGGCTAAATAGGCCATTGCAGAGCCGCTTAAGGGCAGTCCGTCTGACCCAATCGATCCGAAAAGACCTGAGACAGCGATCGCCATTCCAGTGATAGTACAGACAATCATCGAGGTGATGAAGACGCCGCTCATCGAGATGAGGGCTTGGCGCGCTGGAACATCTGTCTTTGCCGCTGCTGCCGCAATCGGCGCGCTCCCAAGGCCCGCTTCCGTAGAGAACACAGTGCGGGATACGCCGTACTGAATCGCCATCATAACAGTTGATCCGGCAAATCCGCCGAATGCCGCCTTGCCGTTAAAGGCTTGTGTAAATATCTCTGAAAACGCATGAGGCAAATACTCGATTCTCAAAAGGATTACGAGGGTTCCGCCCACTATATAGAAAACGGCCATAGAAGGGACGAGCCAGCTCGACACTTTGCCGATGCTTTTTATTCCGCCGAACAGGGCGATCCCAGTTACAATGGCAAGGGCGAGCCCGATCCAAGTTTTATCAATGGAGATCAGTTCTCTCATGCCGGCAGCAATCGAATTTGCCTGGACCATATTCCCAGTCCCAAGGGCAGTGATTGCGCCAACAGTGGCAAAAAATATGGCGAGTTTTTTCGACTTAAGGCCCCGTTCCAGATAGTACATGGGTCCGCCGCACATCTCTCCCTTAGCATCGATAGTCCGATATTTAACGGCGAGTATGGCCTCAGCGTACTTGGTGGCCATTCCGACTAGAGAGGCAACCCACATCCAGAATAGAGAGCCCAGCCCCCCAACGGCGATGGCAGTTGCAACCCCTGTGATACTTCCGATTCCAATCATTCCGGCAAGGGCAGTCATGAGGGCCTGAAACTGGCTGATGTCCCCTTCCGCTTTGTCGTCGTGGCGGGTGAACGCTAATTTCAATGAGTAGATTAGATAGCGGAACTGTATTCCGCGGAGGGCGATTGTGAGGAATAGCCCCACAGCAGTCAGTAGGATCAAAAGGGGCGCGCCCCAGATCCAATTCTCGATTTTCAAGAGCCAGTATTCTAAAGATTCCATAAATTCCAGGGAATATGATACGCAAAGGGGCTGATTTTCTCGAGAGAAAAAAAACGGCTAAGAAAATTTTAAATTTTGCTGTCTTGATTTGAATCTTTCATTTTTCTAGGATTGAAATCCCATGCAACTTCCATCACCTGCGCAAATTAAAAACGAGCTCCCTCTCCCCGCGAACAACTCAATTCGATCCTGGCGAAAAACAGCTCGCTTTGTGCTCGAAAGAACCGATCCGCGCCTTGCGCTAATTGTAGGTCCGTGCTCGATACATGACCCAGAATCTGCCTATGAATATGCGGTTCGGCTAAAAAATCTCAACGATGAAATTGATCAGACCTTTTTCCCAATCATGCGAATATTTGTTGAGAAACCGCGGACGCGGCTTGGATGGAAAGGGATGCTCTACGATCCCCACCTCGATGGATCCAACGATATTGCAACAGGGATTCGAAAATCGAGAGCTCTCATCCTGAAAATTGCCGAACTCGGCATCCCTTGCGCAACGGAGATTCTCGATCCGCTGGTGATCCCCTATTTGGACGATCTGATTGTTTGGGGCCTGATTGGCGCCCGCACATCAGCTTCCCAACCTCACAGGCAAATGGCCTCCGGCCTCGATTTCCCTGTTGGATTTAAAAACGACTTCCGGGGAGATGTAGACGTTGCCATAGCAGGCATCCTCACCGCCCGAATTCCCCACTCCCATATCGGCATCGGTTCCAATGGACATGTCGCCGCCGTCCAAACGCAAGGCAATCCCCTCACCCATCTCGTCCTGCGCGGCTCAGATAGAATGCCGAATTACGACCCCATTTCTGTTAAAGAAGCGCTGAAATCATTAGAGGAACACAGACTTGAACCGCGCCTTCTGATTGATTGTTCTCATGGCAATTGTGGAAAAGACCACACGCGTCAGCAGATCGTATTCGAATCGGTAGTTGAGCAAGCATTGGAAAACAAAGCGATAGCCGGACTCATGCTAGAAAGCCATCTTTTCGCCGGCAAACAGCCTCTGACCGACGATCCAAGCCATCTCAGCTACGGTGTTTCGATCACAGATCCTTGTATGGGCTGGGATGAGACTGAAAGGCTGCTCCGATTGATTTCAATGAGCTTCGTCCAAAAGTGATGCTCCCAAGTTTCGACTAATTCCCCTTCGGCATCGACCACTTGGATCCGGTAGGTTAAAATTCTTTCATCGTAGAAATTGAACGCTGCATAACTCTTCGACCGTTCTATAGGGCGGTAGAACACCTCTTCAGAGTTGTCCCAGAAACGGACCGTGAGGATCATTTGGAGCTGCCGGTTTACGAGATTTAAGGGAAATCGCCAAGCAACGAGGAGTCTTTGACCTAACGGGGGATGCTCTTGGCGCGGATCGGGTGTGCCGACGTGGCTGCTCGCTAAAAAAGTTCGGTCGACCCATTCTTGCTGCACATAGAGGTGGTCTTTGTAGCAACTGCTAAATAGAGTGAGAAAAATCAAAAAAACAGGTAACTTTTTACTCATGAGTATCCTCAAAAGCGTTGCCGGCATCATTTTTTCCCCCGATCGGTCTTCTGTCCTCCTAATCAAACGGAGAGACGTCCCTGTTTGGGTTCTCCCCGGTGGAGGCATCAATCCGGACGAATTGCCAGAGCATGCAGTTGTACGGGAAATTCTGGAAGAAACGGGCTTTACTGTCAAAGTCGATCGGCTTGTTGGCGACTATATTCCGATCAACCGCCTATCGAAACGGACCCATCTCTACGAATGCGCAATACTAACTGGTGCTGCAATCATCAGTTCAGAAACGCGCGGCATCCGCTTCTGCCCCCTAGATAAACTCCCTCCCCTCCCCCCTCCCTATTTAGAGTGGATTCAGGATGCTCAGATGAATTTGCCACCAATGCAAAAAAAACTCACCAGCGTCAACTACTTCACTCTCGGGAAAAATTTTATTTTACACCCCATCCTTGTGATCCGGTTCATCCTAGCAAGAGCTGGCCTGACAATAAATTCTAACTAATCGCGATTTATTCATTTTATTGATAAAATACACAGCTCCATTTAATTCAGGTTTATTATGTCTATGCCAGTCGGCGCCGCAGCGGCAGCCCCCTCATGCAAACGGAAAGCAGAAGACCCTGTAGATCCTTCGCTCCTAGATACTGCGCAAAAAGCTGAATCTGCCTATCTAGATCAGCTGCAAGTATATGGGGTAGGATCTCCGTTGAAAAAACCAAACGGAAAACCGTGTCAAGGCACTTATAAAACGGCTCGAAAAACATCCGATCCCCAAAAAGTTGCCATTATGGCAAGCCCCCACAGAGCGCCGCAGCCAAGATTGTATGCATCCGTTGCTGAAAGAGAAAAAACGATCTACGATGAAGTCGAAGACGGTCCGCATATCCCCAAATGTTACGATCAATTCTCAGTACCGGACCGAAGATACACCTCAATCCAGGAAAACGTTGGAGAGGATCTTCACGCTGCGTACATAGATCCTGCAAATCCAGCTAGAAGGGTGCTTCACCTCCATAAACTAGAACGGATTTGCCGCCAGCTTTTGGAAGCGACTCTGCATCTGCACCAAAAGGGGATCCTCCACGGAGATATTAAACCAGAAAATGCCAGCGCAACTGGGTACCTGTTGGACTTTGGCATGTCAGAGAAAATTGGAGATACATATACTAATGCCCTAAAATATTCCCCCTATTACCGCCCCCCTGAAACGACCTTTGGGGCAGGCACCAGGCTTTCTTCCGATGTCTGGGCTTTAGGATGCCTTTTCTTTGAGCTCTATATGAAACAGCCCCTGATTCCGGTCCCTGATCAATACGATTCTGATGCGATTGGCCAATCCACTGTCAACAGGATCCATGCCCTTCAAGACCGTCTAGGCATTAAATTCGATTTAGATCGTTTACAAAAAGTTCGCCCGGAAACGGTTGCTGTAGATGCAAATGGAAATATGAGTCTGAAGCCGTTCACTTTACGTTATCCTCTAAGAACCTTCCGCGAAGAAATTCTATCTGCCCCAAATGGGGCTCGATTTGAATCGTTCGCCGATCTGCTCACGAAAATGCTAAATGTAAATTTCAATGAGCGGATTACCGTGGCCGAAGCTTTGACGCATCCGTTTTTCACATCGGCGGAAAGTTGCGACAGTTCCTTTAAACTTGCCATAACCGGAAATAAGCAGATGGGGATACGGATCTTCAATTGGAGGGACGAGCTTGTAGACACCATCGACCTATCAATTTGGCGCCCCTCAACATGCTATCACATTTATAAATCAAGCAAGCCCCATAGACTACAATTTTTCAATCTAGCAAAGCCCGATGAAACAGTTCATGAATGCCCGCTGTCTTTCGATCTAGACCGAGAGACGATTAGCATCGATACGGACACCTTTTCGATCCTGCCCAAGCAATTTAAATGTTCTAGAAAATTATGAGTTTAGATTTTTTGAGCGTCGCGCAGATTTGAATGAAATACGCCAGGAAAGTTTTTAAGTCTCCCAAGGACTGAATTTGCAAAATCCCAAACTACTGCTGCCAATTGCCTGCCGCCAAGTAGTCGGCATGCAGTGGCTGTATGATGGCCATCTATGATGTTATCGTGAGTCTCGTTTCTTGAGACCAGAATCTCAACATCGCAGGGGAAAAATTTTCCTCGCAGATTGTCTCTAATCATACCAATTATAGACCTCTGGTTGAGTTGACTTTGAATTGGGGTGAGCCGATGGGCTGGAATTTGCTCAAGGGTCACGGACAATTCAGAACTGACGCTCTCCAAAAATCGCTCTCGGACAGCCCCTGTTACCTGAGGCATCTCGCTCCGAGGAATCCCCCAATTGCCTTTGCATAAATAGGCTGTATTCGGCTTCTGACAAAGATCTTTGGCAAACACCCCTGTAGGCGCAATCAGCAGCCCCCAAAGGGCAGCCTTCAGCATTTTGCCCATATTGCAATGAGATCCCTTCCTTCTAAAAGGAGGGCTGGAAGCTCTATAACTTGAATAATCAATACTTATCGACATAGTTCGATAATTATACAACAATAACAAATAAAATTAAATGATAGAAAATTTTTTAATAACACTTCTGAATATACTAAGTAGGGGGTGGCTGGAGCCACCCTATATCAGATTAGATGAGGAGGATTGCAAAGACGAAAGCGAAGAGAGCGAATGACTCGACAATCCCGAGCGCTGCAATCGTCTTTCCATAAACTGCGGGCTGCTTCGCTGAAGCTTGAATCGCTGTGACGGCGCACTTCCCTTGGTAAATGGAGGAGGTCATGATGGCCAGTCCAACAAATATACCTATGCCTATTGCGCTGACTGGCGAGAGGGTGCCAGCTTTGATGGAGCTCTTCATTAGGATCATAAGAATAAAGCCATAAATTGACTGAGAAGAGGGAATCGCCGATAGAGCGATGAACTTTCCGTGTCCTTCATCCACGCGTGTCATTACGCCGTGGGAAGCCATGCCAGCAATCCCGCAGCCAATCGAACTGCCAAGACATCCAAGACCCATCACAATAGCGGGGCCAACCATATCGAAATCCATAAATCATACTCCTATTTAACTTTGCGTATCCGAAGGGGGTCAAAAAGGCGACCGCCTCCTTCGAAACTATAATGATACCACTCTAAAAAGTTGAGACGAAGGCCGTGGATCACTCCAGACATAATCGTCAGGTTGAGATTAACGAGGTGCCCAACCAAAATAATAAGCACTCCTCCAAAAATTCCCATTTTCATGGCTAAATCATTGAAGGTCGAGGCCATAATCATCCCTGCGAGAGAAAGAGCGTATAGGCGAAGATACGAGAGCACATCGCCAAATACCTGGATGGCATTAGTGAGCTCATGCAATGCTCCCCATTTTTTCTTTTGGAGAAGGGCTATGACAAAAACAAGACCGAGGCCAAAGAAGAGCATTTGCTTGCCAAGTACAGCGGAGACGGACTTTGAGATCACCCCCATAAAATTGAGGAAGGAAGTCGCTTCTAAAAACGAGGGGAAATAGAGGTAGCCGCCTACCATAAATAAAATCCACCCAAGCCCAGTCCAGTTGCGGGTCATATTGCGAAGGAATGAGAGGGAGATGTGAATAAGCCCGATGAATAGGGAAAGCTCGAGGAGGATGTCATCGTAGAAATCTTTTTGCGCTTCATAGGACATTTTCCCATCGACTTCATGGGAGGCTTTAACGAGAAAATCATGCCCATCTGTAGCTGTTGCTGCGTCTGGAAATTGTTTTACGTATTCATTATATACGTCGTCTTTCTTTTCGAGGTGGTATTCAGCCTTTGCGACGGCCAAATAGTGGATAAAGGACATTTTCCGGAACGGGTTATTCGGACCGATCTCAATACCAAAAAAAGAAGCTGTCATGACGCCCCAGATAATACATGCGGTCGACGCGATGAGGGTCAGTTTGATGAATCGTTTGAAAAATCCTGAGGCCTTTTTAAATTTGAATTTGAGAAAGAGGCCAACGCTTAAGTAGACAAGTCCATATCCTGCATCAGAAACAATGATGGCAAAGAAGATTGAAAAGAAGATGAGGATCCAGAGGGATGGGTCTTTATCTGTCGAGGCTGGAGTATCGTAAACTTGGACGAGGTCTTCGCCAATTTTAGCCACGCCTTTGTTCTCTTGATAAGTGGGGATTTTATCTCTCGCTTCAATGGAGATCTCTTCTGTGTAAACATCGAGGCCGCTCAATAGGCCATAGAGAGCTTTGACTTTCGTTTCAGGGACCCAGGCTTCAATCGCAAAGAGAGAAGATCCTAGAGGCGCTGCAGCATCGTGTTTGGCTAGGCGGAGATGGTGTTCATTGAGGTAGTCGAGCAGGCCGCTTTGCAGGTAGGGCAGGGCTCTTGCAGACTCGTGGATTTCTTGTTCAACTTTGACCACTTCTAGCCGTAGGCGGTGGAGTCTGTCGCGGAGTTCGCCAACAGGCCTTTCGATGGTGATCTCGATCATTTTAGGATATTGGGCCCGCTCTTTATTGATCGAAACAAAGTAGTCGAGATCGTATTCAGTTCCCACAAAGATCACTTCAGATGGGAGGGTGATTTCCCGAGCGAGATCGCTTTTCATGCAGAAAAACTGGAATACCCGCTTCCCTTCTTCTTCAAGACGATCGAGTTCGTTGCGGGAAAAATTACCAAAGGCTGCAATGCGGGCGATTTCTGCGTTGAGCATCCTTTCTTCTTCAAGGAGCTTCTCATGTTCGTCATTCCACTTAACGATCTGCTCGGCAAGGCGAACTGGGTCGAGGGGAGATTCGTAAGGCTCGTGAGTGTGGGCTGTGTGGGCGCGCGCAATTTTAATAGCGGAGATGATCGTCTTGGCATCTTGGGGCATCTCAAGCGCTTTTTTGTGGGAAAGGCCGATGAATTCCAAAAAGCCTGCGCGCTGTGCGAGGGTGAAAAAGCGATCCATATCGGACCTGCTTCCTATGATTAGATACTTATGCAGATCAACAATCATACTTCAGCCTTCCGCAGCATAATTTTCCGTTTGGCCACTTTGGCCTGAGCCACAGCAGAAAGCTGCTGATCTCCAAGGAAAATTCTGATTTTTTTTATATTTTCTTGAGCTCTCGGGATGAGGACTTTTTCAAAGAGGTTGACGCGGATAGAAACTTCCCGCAGCTCTTTTTCGAGGGCCCGCTTTTTCTCTTGAGCGATGCTCACTTTTTCGCGAGCGGTAACGAGGTCGCGTAAGATTTCAGTGGCCCGCTCGGTCCAAACAGGGGTATCAAACAGGAAATACTCAGGCTCGCGGAATACGATTTTATCAAAGATGGGGATCTCAACGCCTGCAATATTCTCATAATGCTTTTTCACATGAAGTATGTTGGCATAGAGCATGAGATTGACAGACACTTTTTCAACTAAGAAGGGGGAGAAAGCCTCTACCTGCGCCCAGATGGCGTTGAATTCTTCTTGAAGCTTCTCAATTTCGAGCAAAACCAAGCTGACTTCAAACTGGAGCATCGCCTTTTTCAATTGCAGCGTTGGCAGATAACGCTGGAATTGCGTTAGACGGGTCTGTTGCGAACGGAGTTCATTTTTCGTCAGCTTCAGTGTCATCGTTAAAGCGCGTGTTCCTTGGGCCAATATTTATCTGAGATCGTCTTCTTAATTCCAATCTCTTCTAGTTCGAAGCACTCTGCAAGAGTGATCCATCCGAGATCGAGCGCCTCTTCTAACCGGAGATTGACTTCCAAATCCATCATCCGCTCTTCAAATAGGAAGGAATAGCGTAAGAGTTTTTCATCCCATCTGGAAAGGCGGAATCCCATCCCCTGCCGCTCGCGCGCTTTTTTCGAGTCGGCGTAGAGGCGGATCATCGTGTTAGCGAGATCGCCATGGTCTTCACGGGTCACCTTACCGATTACTTGCTGCTTCAAACGGGAAAGGGATCCGAAAGGATCGACCACTCCTCCATGAAGATAGAACTGCCCTTCAGTGATGTAGCCCGTGTTATCTGGAACGGGGTGGGTCACATCGCCGCCTGGCATCGTTGTTACAGAAAGGATCGTGATAGAGCCGGCTCCATCGATATCGACCGCTTTCTCATAGCGGGAAGCAAGGTCTGAATAGAGAGATCCCGGATAGCCGCGATTGGACGGAATCTGGTCCATGGTGATCGCGATTTCCTTAATCGCATCGGCAAACGCGGTCATGTCTGTGAGAAGTACGAGTACGTCTTTCCCTTCGAGGGCAAATTTCTCAGCGACAGAGAGCGCCATGTCGGGGACGAGGATACATTCTACGGCTGGGTCGGTCGCTTTGTGAATGAACATAACGGTTCTTTCAATAGATCCCGCTTTTTCTGCGTTATCGATAAAGGATTGATAATCGTCAAAACGGAGCCCCATCCCTGCAATGATCACGACATCTACGTCGGTTTGATTTGCAATCCGCATAAGGAGCGCATTGTAAGGCTCTCCGGCAACAGAAAAGATCGGAATTTTCTGTGATTTAACAAGACAGTTAAACACATCGATCATTGGAATGTTCGTACGTACAAGCTCTCTTGGAACAACCCGTTTAGTTGGGTTGAATGAGGGCTGGCCGATGTCCACTTCTTCGCCGATGATATCTGGGCCTCCATCGATCGGAGCGCCTGCGCCGTTAAGGCGACGGCCAAGGAGTGAGTCGGAGAAAGTAGCGCGGACCTGCCGATTCAAAAAGGAGACTTGGTCTCCTGTTGAAATTCCCCGTGTATTTTCGAAAACCTGCAAAGTGACTAGATCTTCATCAAAACGGAGCACAGAAGCAAAGGTCGATGAGCCGTTGCGCTTTTCAATCCGGGCCACTTCCCCTAGCGACACCCCTTCGGCTGCCACAGTGATGAGATTGCCTCGCATATCGATGATTCGGTCGTAAATCTTTCTCATGCCACCGTCTTCTCTTTAATTTTTGCTTCAATTGCCGCCATCGCGTCGTGATATCTCTGCGTATGGAATGGCAAAAAGTTGATGTTTTTTAGCTCGTTTTGCAAGTTCAAGAAGAAGCTTCGCGCCGCGTCGTGGATATCAAATTGGAGGCGGGCTTCAAAGATCTTTTGGATGAGCGCGAACATTTCAATTTGCCGTTCAAGCGGACAATAGGTGTCTTCTTTATCGAATGCGTTTTGCTGCAGATAGCAGAATTCGTAAAGCTCCGATTTGAGATACAGAATCATGTCGTCGATGGCAACGCCCTCCTCTCCGACAACCTCCATTCTCTTGCCGATCTCGTCCCCTTTACGGATGATTTGAGCAGTCCCTTTTACTTTGTCGGCCCAATGGGGCAAACGGGCATTGAGCTCATGGCCCACTTGATCGAGATATTTCGTCCAGGAGATGAGCGGATCGATCGCCGGATAGCGGCGAGCGTCTGATCTAGCTCTCGATAGGCCGTGGAAAGCTCCTACAACAGATAGCGAAGCTTGCGTGACCGGCTCTTCAAAGTTACCGCCGGCAGGAGAAACGCTTCCCCCGATCGTCAGCGATCCAATTTTCCCATTATTCAGCTCTACAACGCCAGCCCGTTCGTAAAACGCGCAAATGCGAGATGCGAGGTAAGCTGGAAATGCCTCTTCGCCAGGGATCTCTTCAAGGCGACCTGACATTTCACGCATCGCTTGAGCCCAACGGGATGTGGAGTCGGCGAGAAGTAGAACATCGAGCCCCATTTGGCGGTAGTATTCAGCAATGGCCGCACCCATGTAGACGGAGGCTTCCCGAGCCGCTACTGGCATCGATGAGGTATTGCAAATCATGACAGTTCGCTTCATGAGCGACTCGTTTGTGTGCGGGTCGATGAGCTGAGGGAAGGTTTGAAGAACTTCAACCACTTCCCCGGCGCGCTCGCCGCACGCTACGATCACGACGATATCTACATCGGAGTATTTAGAAAGGTGGTGCTGCATCACCGTTTTTCCGGCGCCGAAAGGTCCTGGAGAGCAGAATGTCCCCCCTTTCAGGATTGGAAATTGGGTATCGAGGATTCTCATCCCGGTGTCCATCATCCGCTTCGGACGCACCTTTTTCCCTTCCATGAGGGCATTTTTAACGGGCCAGCGCTGAACCATGGTAAATTCGCATGGGCGGCCTCGCTCATCTTCCCCTGTGGCAATCACCGAGTCAAGCTTGTAGGCTCCGGCCTTTGCGACGTGGGTGATTTTTACTTTTCCGAATTGAGAAAAAGGGACCATGATCAAATGTTGGAAACGCCCTTCGGGAACAGTACCTAACGTAGCGCCTCGAGCCAAGACATCGCCCACTTTGGCAACTGGCTGGAAATCCCAATGTTTTTCCCGGTCGAGCGGAGGGAGATAGACTCCTCGCGATAGATACACACCTGTTTTATCCGCAACTTTTTCAAGAGGGTTCTGCAAGCCGTCGAAAATAGTCGTCAATAGACCTGGCCCGAGTTCAGCTTCAAGGAGGTGGCCGTCGAAATGGACTTGCGTGCCTAACTTGACGCCGCGCGTGTCTTCAAATACCTGGACTTTTGCCTCATCACCAGCGATCTCAATGACCTCGGCGAGAAGAGACTCGTCCCCTAGCTTGACTCTAGCCATTTCGCCTTGCCGAATGGCGCCGTCGAAACGGACGTGCAGGAGGTTTCCAAATGCTTGTACGACTGTACCAGTTGCGTGATGATGTTTATTCATATTGGCTTAATTGCTCCATTCCCTTCTCTTTATCCAGCTCTGCCAACGATTCGGCTAACATGAATCGGGCGACATAAGCCAAGACTCGGTCGATCCCAAAGTCTTGAGCTTCTTCCATTTCCTCAATTTTATTGAATCGGTATTCCAAAATAGCGCGATTCAATTCTTTAGGGTCGGAACTATTTTCCACAAACAGGTTTTTTAAATCTTCGTATTCCCGCGGCGGGGTGTAATCATTCGCATCTTTCTGAGCGAGGATTTCGGCGATCATTGGATCCGTCGGGTCTTCAAACTGCAGCTCCCGAACCAGATCCCGTCCCACTCTTTTGGCTCTTAAGCCAGTGAGAACCAAGCGGAGATCCCTTTCGAATTGGTAATACTGGAGCAAGAATCCCTTCAACCTAGGCTGCTGATCGCGATAGAGAGATACGTACAATGAGGAGAAGTAGCGGAGCCGATCTTCTGTAGATTCATATCGCTCGAGGTACTCAATGATGTAG
This sequence comes from Chlamydiota bacterium, assembly GCA_031423235.1. Lineage (GTDB taxonomy): Bacteria > Chlamydiota > Chlamydiia > Chlamydiales > SM23-39 > REEB52. The sequence continues at coordinate 12,212 of JANPFC010000119.1, forward strand.
TCGGGGAGAGCTTCCTGTACAAGCAGTTCTTCTTCAAGATCCTTCGCTTTTAACTGGCCCCTGTCATCGAGTGGAGCTCCGAGCCAGAATGCATGGAGGTTGTATAGATCTATCGGCCTTAAAAGCTCTTCGAGCTTGTCTAAATCTTCTTTACTCAGGTTCAGGACAAGCAGATCCCGCAACTCTTTATATGTGAGCTCAGGCTTGGTTCCGAGAGATAAAGGCGGGAATGCCGCAATCAAAAAGTAGTAATTAGCCATGCTACACGTTAAATACCAGATCTCTAAGATCGCGCCGAATATATTGAGCGATCAGCTCGCGCACAACAACATCTGAAATATCAATGGTAATTTGGCGCCCTTTCAGCTGAATTTGGAGCCCGCCGCCGATATCGGATGCAACAACTGTCTTATTCTGAAGGCGCTCTAAAACTCGGGAAGCTAACAGTTCATTAATGGAGCGGGGAGAAATCCCTTTTGGGATCAGAGCGACGAAATCTTCTTCAATCCCCTTCTCTTCCATCGACTTCATAAAGCTGTTCAGCAAATTCGCAATGACCTTAGGCTCTGTGGTCTCTTTAATGACTAAAGAGGCGAGCTCCTGATTAAATAAGTCTTTTTCGATCTTCTGCTTTAGCTGCTCAATCCCCTGCCTGCAAGCCAGATTCAGCGAGGCGTGGAATACCCTTTTTTTCTCTTCCATTTCCTTTTCAGACTCTTCGAGCATAGAAATGGCTTTCGCTTTTGCTTCCGCCACAATCTCAGACGCTTGCATGTGGGCGTTTTCGACAATTTCGCGCGCTTCTTGTTTAGCGGGCTCGAGGGTTTCCTTGCGCAATGAGTCGCAAATTTTCTGGATTTTATCTTTTCCCGTCTCTAATCCTTTCACCGAATGCCTCCCTCAAGTTCTCAATCCTAGGATTTTACACAGAAAGATGATTTTTCGCGCATATATCTTTTTCCCGCTATGTAGAAAGAAATGAAAAAATAATGTATAACAATATAGAGATTGTTAAATATTATGACGCGATAAAAATCGCCAGGAGAACTAAAATGAAAAGAATCGCAATTATTATTGCAGTACTTGCAACATTATCAGGAAACTCAGCGTTTGCCCAAGATGGCGGAAAGCAAATCGGCCAAGGGGCACAAGCTGGAACGTATTCAAGCTCAAACCAATTCGCGTGGGGAATTGGCATTGGCGGACTTGCTATTCTCGGTATAATGGTTGGAATTGTAGCTGGAACATCGTCGCAGAGTTCATCTACTTCTGGTGGCAACGGATCTAATTTCTCCCACTAATCAGCTTCTAAGGACTTGTCTGAAAGTGGCCGTTGTGAGATAAGGCGGGTAAGAGACCACTCTGGATTAAGGGTTCGTTGATTTTTTGAGCCATTTTGGCCAATTATCGACTCTTCTTCGGGGGGTCATATTCGGAGAGTTGATATTACCCCCCGAATAAGAGTCGATAATTGGCTCAAAAGGGCCAAAAAATCGACTGAACCTTAATTCAGAGCGGTCTCCAAGATGAGAAAAGCGATACTTACCTTTTTATCGTTAGCGATCTGCACATCGGCCTTCGCCCAAGAAAGCCGAGAGGATAGGCGCTGCCGCAGGGGCCAAGCGGCTGGCTACGCAACACGCGATGCAACAGTCCTATCTATGATGGGGTGGGGACTTGGGCTTGCGGTCGGTATCGCTGCGCTCTGCGCCCTCATAGAAAATGATAAAGCTTCAACTGCTACATCCGGTACATCCGGCAGCGGAACTACAGGCCACTAGTGCTCCGTTTTACGCTCCTCTTTCTCACTCTTTTAAACTTCGCAAATGCAAAGCACTGCACCTTTATTCCCCCAACAGGTTGGGAAATCGCCCAACTAAAAAATCCATCGCCCCATGTGAAGATAGGATTCATCAGCAAAGGGACGGGGGAATTCCGCCCATCCATCAACTTAGCTGAAGAAGAAGTGGATGTCCCTTTGAAAGAATATGTTAAGGCGGTCAAAGAACTGCAGCTTGCCGACCCAACAACAAAGTGGCGCGATTTGGGAAAATTTCAGATGCAAGGCGGCACCGGAAGGCTGACAGAGATGACGAGCGTCTCTCCCTGGGGCGAAATCAAAATCCTGCAAGCTCTATTTGTGGCAGAAGACAAAGCCTATATCCTTACCGCTGCAGTCCTTAAAGAGGATCTCCCGAAGTTTCAAAACGAGCTCCTTAAATCGTTCCGCTCCCTCATCATAGCAGAAGAACTTTGGGCTCCGATCACAGACACGTTGAAGCAGGCAGAGTTTCAGGCCCTTTTTTCAGCCCTAGGCGGACCGGAGAAAGAAGATGAATGGAAAATGCTGCAGGCCCAAGTCATCTCTCACAAAGCGTTAGGTCCCTACTGGCAGTTCCTTGTGTTGAAAGAAGGACGCGCCAAAATCTACCCTGATTCAAAATAAATTTACATTCCTGTAGAATCCGCAATATAGGGAAATAAGAAATTGGGAGTTACTTTCATGAAAAAGCTGGGTATTCTTTTAACATTTATCGCACTCTTCTCTGCAGGAAGCATTCAGGCGCAGGCAACTGGCGGAGCCGCTGTTGCAACAGCCAAAACGGCAAAAGCCAATAACTGGCAAAACTGGGCGTTTGCAGGAAGTGCGTTATTCACTGCTGCAGGAGCTATTTTTGTCGTATCTATGCACAATGGCAATAGCGTCTCGGGAACAGGCACATCTCATTAATAAGCTTCTTTTTTTGATGGGGATAGTTTGCGGATGCACCTCTCCCCACTCATGGACGCTGAACACCATCGCAACAGGCGATATCGCCTTTGATTGCTCAAGGCTGACGCACGCCTCAGCTCAAGCCCACCCCCCTATTGCATTCGAAATGATAAAAATGGGAGATCAAATTGAAGCCTTTATCAATTTGACCCGTTTCCGTTTTACCACTCAAACCCAAGTAAAAGTTCTATTCACCATTAGCGGAGAGACCTTTGAGGACTGGGTCCCTGTAAATGAAGGGGCTATGCGCATTCGGCTGCTCCCAGAAACGACCCAAAGGCTCATTCAAGCCTTGCAAGAAGGACATAAAGTCGTTATCCTGATAGATGGTTTTGAAGAAACACTGGATCCCGTGCAGTTTTCCAGTTCCTTTGCCCAGTTTGTAGGAGAAGGACGCTTTTTCGATAATCTCTTTAAAGGAACGAATTGATGAATCAACTCGATCAACTTAAAAAAATGACTGTCGTCGTGGCCGACACGGGCGATTTCGAGACCCTCAAACAATACCAGCCGACCGACTCGACCACCAATCCATCCCTCATCTACGCTGCAAGCCAGCAAGCTCAATACCAACATCTTCTCGATGAAGCGATCCGTTACGGCAGAAGTAAGAAAAACGCCCTTGCAGAGATCCTCGACAAGGTCTTCGTCAACTTTGGCCTCGAAATATTGAAAATCGTCCCGGGGCGCGTATCGACCGAAGTGGACGCCCGCCTCTCTTTCGACATTGAAGGCTCCATTGCCAGAGCCCGCCACATCATCGCCCTTTACGAATCTGCCGGCATCAACAGAAAGAGAATACTCATCAAGCTTGCCTCAACTTGGGAAGGGATCAAGGCGGCCGAGCAGCTTGAAAAAGAAGGGATCCATTGCAATATGACTCTCCTCTTTAGCCTCGCGCAAGCAATCGGCTGCGCCGAAGCCCAAGCAACCCTCATCTCCCCGTTCGTCGGCCGTATCTTAGACTGGTTCAAGAAAGCTGAAGGGGTCGCAGGTTATCCGCCAGCAGAAGACCCAGGCGTCAAATCGGTCTCCAAGATCTACCAATACTATAAGAAGTTTGGCTACAAGACCCAGATCATGGGAGCCTCTTTCCGGAACAAGGAAGAAGTCCTTGAACTCGCTGGATGCGATCTCCTCACCATCTCCCCCAATTTCCTTGAGGAGCTGCAAAAGACCACAAGCCCAATCACCCGCAAGCTTGACCCTGCCAAAGCAAAAGAGAGCCCCATCCAAAAAATCGACATGGATGAAAAAACCTTCCGCTACCTTCTCAACGAAGACGCGATGGCGACCGATAAGCTCGCCGAAGGGATCCGCAACTTTGCCAAGGACATCGTCAAGCTCGAGAACATGATCCTAGATAAGATGGCCAAATAAGGTTTCAGATGTTTGGCTTTTTTAAAAAGATACTATCCCCCTTTGCCAAGAAGATCAGAGCTCTCTTTTCGAAAGCCCCTGACGACGCGGCCTTTGAGCATTTGGAGCAGATATTCTACGAGGCTGACCTAGGCGCCGCCGCATCGGCTGAGCTCGTTGAGAAAATCCGGGCCCTCTATAAGAAAAGCCCAAATATCACCACCGATCAGATTCTCGCCTTCGTCAAGCAGGAGCTCCTCTCAGGACTGATCCACGCCAATCCAGTCCAAGGCAAGCCCCACGTAATCCTCCTTGTCGGCGTCAATGGAAGCGGCAAAACGACCACGCTCGCCAAACTCGCCGCCCACTATGCCAAGCAAAAGAAAAAGGTCCTTGTGGCGGCTGGAGACACCTTCCGCGCTGCAGCCATCGAGCAATTAGAATCGTGGGCCAAGCGGGTTGGAGTCGACCTGATCAAATCGCAGCCTAACAGCGACCCATCCGGAGTTGCCTTCGATGCGGTAGCCGCAGGCAAAGCTCGGGGGATGGATATTGTCTTGATCGACACAGCAGGCCGTCTCCAAACCAAAACAGACCTGATGCATGAGCTGGCAAAGGTGCGCCGTGTGATTCAAAAACAATTGCCGGACGCCCCCCATGAAACGCTCCTCGTCGTCGACGCCACCATCGGGCAGAATGCAATTGACCAGGCGCAAACATTCCATCAATTCACTCCCCTCACCGGCATCGTCCTCACCAAGCTCGACGGTTCAGCCAAAGGGGGAATTGCCATCTCAATTCAGAAGCAGCTCAACATCCCCATTCAATGGGTAGGCACAGGCGAATCTGCCGACGATCTTGAAGCCTTCGATGCAGAAAGCTACGTCGACGCCCTCCTAGGCAAATAAAAAATTTATTACTTAAACACGCAGGTCTACGCCGCTTATAATATTACTAATTAATTTCGTTGCCTGTTATAATATTAACATGACAGCAACAATTGAACATATAAACAAAACTTCACATGAAGCTATCGTTCAAACCGAACCACGAAATGAAAGCGACTGGAAAGGGAGAATCGTCTATTTCTTATCCTCACTTCTAGCGTGTTTTCGTCCAATCCTCACCATTTTTGACCGAACTGTCACTCAATCACCACTAGCTAAAGAAAATCCTCTCTCTTCCCCTAAAGACAGCCCTGACATCATTGGAATCGACCTCGGGACAACGAACTCATGCGTCGCCATCATGAAGGACGGAGTGGTCCAGGTCCTCTCTGATGACAAAGGGAGCCGTACCACCCCATCAGTTATCTCCTATAAAGGAAAAGAACCGGTTGTCGGCGATGCGGAAAAGGACCAGACCACCCTCTTTTCTACCAAACGTTTTATCGGCCGCAAGTTCGATGAAGTGGAATCTGAAACCAGAAATGTTCCCTACAAAGTCATTAAGAATGAAAACGGTGATCCCGTTTTTGAAATCAATGGCAAACTCATCACCCCTGAAGAGGCCTCCGCGCAAATTCTTCTGAAAATGAAAAATATCGCCGAAAAGCAGCTTGGCAGGAATGTTGCAAAAGCGGTTGTCACAGTCCCCGCCTATTTCAACGACGCACAAAGACAAGCAACAAGGGAAGCTGGAAGGATTGCAGGGTTGGATGTTGTGAGAATCATCGCAGAACCAACAGCCGCCGCCCTCGCCTACGGGATCGACAAAGATAAGAAGGCCCAGAATATCGCCGTATATGATCTTGGCGGGGGAACATTCGATGTCTCCATCTTGACTATTGAAGATGGGGTCTTTGAAGTTCGCTCGACAAATGGGGACACCCATCTTGGCGGAGATGACTTTGATAATGCAATCGTAGATTGGATGGTAGCTGAGATAAAGAACCAGGGTCATGCCGATCCGAGAGAAGATAAAATAGCGATGCAGCATCTCCGCGATGCAGCTGTCAAAGCAAAAATCGCCCTTTCTAACCAAGAAAGCACTCAAATCAATCTCCCCAACTTGTCTCTTGTCCTCACAAAAACAAAACTCGAAGAGATTTGCCGCGCGCTCATTGAACGGAGCATTGATCCTTGCAATAAGGCACTAAACGATGCAAAAGCATCGAAAAAGAAGATCGATCACGCTGTTCTCGTCGGTGGAATGACTCGTATGCCCGCCGTCCAACAGGCTGTAGGGAAGATTTTTGGCCGTGCGCCCAACACGAGCGTCAACCCCGATGAGGCCGTCGCAATCGGCGCCGCCATTCAGGGGGGCATTATTGCAGGCGACGTAGACAATATGCTTCTTATCGATGTCGCTCCCCTCACTCTTGGCATAGAATTGCAAGGCGGCGTCATGAACCCGATCATCCAACGGAATAGCTCCATCCCAACTCGCGTACGACGCACGTTTTCAACAGCGGAAGACAACCAGCCCGGTGTGAAGATCAAGGTGTTTCAAGGCGAGCGGCCGCTAACTCGCGATAACAAAGAAATCGGCTCCTTCGAGCTGGTTGGCATCCCTCCCGCCCCAAAAGGGACCCCTGAAATCGAAGTGACCTTTGATATCAACAGCGACGGAATCTTGCAAGTAAAAGCGCGGGATAAAGCGACAGGTAAAGAACAAGAGGTCCGCATTCAAGCAAAAGCGGGACTTACAAAAAAAGAGGTCCAAGGCAAAGTCAAGGATTCAGAACTCCACAAGGCTAAAGACAGCGCGGAGCTAGAAATGATACAGCTCCGAAATGGAGCAAATGAATTGATCCTCAGCGCCCGCCACACTCTATCTCAGCACAAGAAAATCATATCCGCCGAATTCTCCTCTAAGATTGAGGCCCGTATTGAAGCACTAAAGAAAGCGCTCGAAGGAAATGATCCCTCTCTAATCAAATCCAAAATCCAAGACCTTCATACAGAAGTGATTTGCACAAACGATTATTATCGGGTCAAAGACCAGGTCGAGATTTCCCCTGGTATCTATTCAAAAATATCGTGTAAATAGCTGGTATAGCTCTTTGGAAGCCAGATGTTTCCCAAAACCCTCTGCGTGATGAAATAAGGCGTTGAGAAAGCGTGCTCCAGGTCTATCCCTGCTGTCGACATCGTAAATCTCTTCCACCAACCAGGAAATTCATTATATGGGTGAAGGTCGGCCAGCAATTCCCCAGCGATCAAATTCGCTTGTTGAGCGAGCTCTTGTAGACAGTTTTTATAGAATATAGTGAACGGTATGCCTCCGAAAGTGGATGGATAATAGGTGCACCAAACTTCTCCGTTTGTGTCGATAAAAAGCGTTCCAGCAGTGAAAGCGTGGCTCACTAAAAAAGCATCAATAAAGCTCCCGTCAATCGTATTAAACGACTGCTGAGAAGTGAAGATCCGGATGGCCCCTCCAGCACTCTGAAAGAAAGCTCCAGAGCCTAGGTGAAAGCCTCCCGTGCCAAATAGCGGAGGCGCAGGAAATGCAGCATCAACCACGAAATAGATATCTCCAGTACCGAGATTGACAATCGACGAATTAATAGACGCCGAATGGCCCGCCTGAACAGTCAGATCGGAGGCCCCTCCATTAATCGCTATCGTCGCGGTATTGCCAGGCGTGCTAACCAAATTGATATCGTGCCCAATCCAAACGTTAACCGGGCCGCCAAAAGTAGAAATTCTCGCTTGAGCCCCAGACCCGCTCGTTAGGTTGAGATTGCCCGATGGATGTGTTGAAGTAATAGTGATCGCATTTGTGGGGAGAGTTCCGTTTGTATCGATCATGGCATGAGACATTGCCCCACTCCCACCAGTTAACGAGATCCCGGCAAATCCAGTGGATGTAAGGAAAAGAGATCCATCTCCCCCACCGCCTCCAGGTTGCCCTGTGATCATTGCTGCTATGGAACCGGTTCCACTTCCACCAACGAGTGTGAAATTTCTTCCCGAAATATTCATATCACCTGTTCCCCCAGCTGGCGCTGCAGCAATACCTGCGGAGGCGCCATCGCCGCTACCCCCCTGAATGAGATAATCTCCAGTAATAGTTGAAGTAAGAGGACCTCCGAAAGCTAGGATAGAGGCGCGGGAATCCATGGTGCTTCCACCAGTCAACTGAACATTATCGGCCCTTGTAATATGAACGAATTTTCCCGCTGTAAATGTGATGATTATGGCTTCATTCGAGTTTCCAGTAGACCCGCCGGTAAGTGTGATATCCCCAGTTGCATCGATTGTAATGTCTCCAAAGGCTTCAACACTCCCATTTCCAATTACTGAGGCAGCTACAGTTGAACCATTCAGCGTTAAACGCGTTGTTTGGATAGATATATCCGCGAGGGGTAATTCTCTAGCTTGAATCGTTCCTTTGGTGCTTAGCCCGCCAGTTAATGTGATCCCCGTTGCTCCAGTGCTAGTAATAGACACGTTCCCATCGCCGCCTACCATCATAGTTTGCGGGTCTCCAGTTCCGATAAAAGCGTTGCCATTTGCACCAGCCCCTCCCGTCAGGCTGTAGTTCCCTCCTGAAAGTGTTATATTACCCGTTCCAATCGGGACTAAATGATTCGGATCTCCTGAACCTATTGCAGCGTAGCATGAAGCGCCGATCCCTCCTTGAAGAGTGTAATCTCCAGTAATATTTGCTGTAAGCGGACCGTTGATAGCTTCTATGTAAGCGTAGGAATTTGGGGTGCTCCCTCCAGTCAAGAGAACGTTATTGGCACCAGTAATATCAACGAATTTTCCGGCGACAGATGTGAAAATTTCCGCCGCATTATCGCTAATTCCGCCGCCGCCTATGAGAGTGATATTTCCCGATGCACCAATCGTAATATCCCCATTTCCCGATATAAAAGCGTTGCCATTTGTTGATCCGCCTGCGGTCGAACCTTTCAACGTAAGGTGGGTCGTTTGAATAGTGATGTCTGCTAAAAGCAATCCGTTTGCACTGATGGCCGCTTTTGTACTTGTCCCTCCAGTTAAAGTGATCCCAGTTGCTCCCGTGCTGGTAACGGAAACATTCCCACTGCCCCCCGCAGCCGTACCAAGCGGATCCCCCGTTCCGATGAATGCATTAGCATTGGCACCTGTCCCTCCAATTAGGGAGTAGTTGCCTCCTGAAATCGTTAATGAACCGGTTCCGACTGGAGCCATTGGATTCGGATCTCCTGTACCAACACAGGCATAAGCATTGGCCCCAGAGCCTCCTTGAAGAAAAAAACCGCCATTAATATCGATATTTGCTGGACCATTAAGCGAATTAATTAGTGCTATTCCAAAAGGACAGATCCCCCCATTAACAAACATGTTATCTGCAGTAATCGTGAGAACATTACCCATGCTAAAAGTCGCAAGCGCAGCAATATTAAACATCGCTCCCACGCCTCCGCCCCCATTAATAGTGATATCACCTGAAGCATTGACTGTAAGATCTCCATTTGCCGTAACAAATGCGTGTCCATTTGAGGTGGCAGCCACAGTCGATCCACTGACAGACAAGTTTGTGGTGGTAACTGTCACATTTCCACTAACTGTCCCGGGAGGCCCAAACGTTGAACCGATCATTGCGATTTCACCCGCCCCACCATTTCCTCCAACTGATTCTAGAACGATACCAGTCGAACCTGTAGCTGTTACCGATACAGGTCCGCTTCCAGGCGAACTGACCCCAATTACAGCAGCATTATTGCGGATCCCTCCAACTGCATACCCAGATGTTAAATAATAATTCTGCCCACTAACTTCTAAGGATCCAGTGCCAGCAAAAGTAATCCCTGCACTTCCATCTACAATAACGGGCGCGCCGGTTGCTGCCCCGCCCGTGATAAAATAATCTCCCCCGATCTCAATATGAAGAATCCCACCCTGAAAAGCGGTGATAATTGCCTGTGAAGAAGTCATGGTTGCACTCCCCCCTTGCAAAGTGATATTGCCATCAGCGAAAATTTCAAAAGTGGATGCCGCAGAAGCTGTGGCAATTCGTGCCGTAGCGCCATCAGCGGTTACATTGATATTTCCAGTACAATCTATGCTTAAACCTTCGTTTCCAGCTATATATACTGCGCTCGTCCCCCCAGTTCCATCAAGATTGATATTTCCTGTATTTTGTATAACAACCGTTGCATCGGTGCCCGATGCACCGCCAAGAATTCCCGATAACGGAACAGCTGCTGTATTTGAATAGACGTTGAGGGAATTGGATGCCTCAATAACGATTCGGCCAGTTTCGCATGCGACTGCAGTGTTGATAGCCAGAAGAGGAGTCGCGCCAATGTTAATAGTTGGAGCGCGTAATTCGATAATGGGGGTTGAATTGGCTACCGCCAAATTTGTTGCTGAAACAGTATCCAGCACATCAATAGTTGTTTCCGCAATCAGAGTCAATTTTGATGGAGTGGCCCAAGCAATCGGGGCAGATACTGTGATACTACCAGTTCCTGCTGGACCTGGACCCATAGTAGCATCAATTGTCACATCGCTTGTCATCAAGTAAGTTTGTAAAGTTGTAGCTACCATCGTGGAGATATTTGCCATTGCAGCTGAGAAAGTGTATCCAGGAGGAGGAAATGCACTAATGCCCGAATTTGCGGCTGCAGTGATCGTCACGATGGTAGGATCAAGAAAGAGCATTCCTGTTTTGCCCTTCGGAGCGAGCAGATTGATCTTTCCCTCTGTATCGAGCATCCCCTTCGATGAAATCTCAATAAATCCCCCATCGCCAGACATCATCCCGCCATGAGCTTCAGCTACCCCGCGGAAATAAGTCGACTCATTGCCCCAAAATATGATCTTCCCCCCATTTCCATTATCCGCCGCATTCGCAAAAATCGCCGATCCGGGTGCCACCCAAGTGTGTTTAGAATTCGAGATGGAAGGATTTTGCCCTTTGTAATCGCCTCCAATCAAAATAGTTCCCCCTCCGAATTGTCCAGAAACATCGATGAGGCTGTTTTCATGAATATGATTCGCTCCACCTAAGATTCGGATTTCACCACCCAATCCAATATCGTTTTTGGCAATGAGAGATCCTTGATGGGAGATGGTTGAAAATGGGGCTTCTAGAGAAATTTTCGCATCGGGACCCATTGCAATGATCGACCCAACATTTTCAATCCCAATTTCGGCTAATCCAGATTTAGAACCGAATGCAATTTTGGGCTGCTCTTCAAGCGTTAAAGAAAGGTCAGACCCGGCGCCGATTAAAACGGTTTTGCAAGAAAAAATCGAACCCAGGTTAACAACCGTCTCTCCAAGAAGAATCAGATCGCCAGAGCGGGTGCGAATAGCCCCTTCATTAACCACTGAACTGGGAAATTGGATCTGGTTTTTTGAGCGTGTTCCGCCAAAGAGATCAAAGGTCGATGCGATGAGAGAACCTGTGTTTATCATGGCATCTCTGCCAACCAAAATCCCGTTCGGATTGATCAGGACGATTTGTCCAATCGATTCTAGTTTTCCAAAGAGGGAGGAGGGGTTAGCAGAGAGGACTCGATTGATCGCAACGGCCGATGCATTGGGTTGTAGAAAGCGGACTGTCTCATCAGCTCCAATGGAGAAATCGTCCCAGTGCAGTTCGGCAAAGGCGCCCGAGTCTATCTCAGCCAGATTATTTTCGTATCGGATAGCGACGTTCCCTTCGTGGATGACGGGATTCATCGGGAGAGCAAAAGTGAAATCGGAAATCAGTGTGAAGCAAACAAGGGAAACGAACCTTCTTCTCAATAGCATGGGTACCTCTCTGCTAAAGAAAATACTTAATTCGAATTATTTTTAACAGAAAAAAGAGCCCCCGGAGATGGTCCGGGGGCAATAGAATTATACGCCAACAGTTTCAGCTTCAGATTCGAAGTCGATTTCAAGCACTTCTGCTGCTTGAGAATCGATGAACTTGTTGACCTTCTTGTGATATTCGTAGCCAGTACCGCCAGGAATCATGTGACCCATAATCAGGTTCGCCTTGATGTCGAGGAGGTAGTCGGTCTTCGATTCGCAAGCCGCTTCCGTAAGGACGCGAGTTGTTTCCTGGAACGACGCTGCCGATACGAAAGATTCCGTTCCGAGAGAGGCGCGAGTGATACCGAGAAGGACCGGCGCTGCAGCTGCAGGCTTTCCACCCTCTTCGATCGTCTTGCGGTTCTGCTCGTGGAACGCTTTCTTGTCGATATCTTCGCCATGAAGGAAAGTTGTATCGCCTGGATCGGTGATGCGAACTTTCTGGAGCATCTGCCGGACGATGATCTCAACGTGTTTATCGTTGATATCCACACCCTGCAGGCGATAAACCTCTTGCACCTGTTTAACGAGGTACTTTTGGAGCTCGCGGACGCCGCAAATATCGAGGATCTCTTGAGATACCACGAGACCTTCGGTGATCTGCTGACCTTTCACTACATGGTCCCCTTTCTGGACGATTAAGTGCTTTGTAAGCGGGATGAGGTGTTCCTCTTCCATGCCAGTCACGTCGTCTCGTACAATCACGATACGCTTGTTCTTCTGAACGCCGCGGAAGTCGACAACGCCGTCGATCTTCGCGATTTCAGCAGCATCTTTCGGACGGCGGGCTTCGAAGAGCTCAGCAACGCGCGGTAGACCGCCCGTGATGTCCTTCGTCTTGATAGCGCCGCGTGGCAGCTTAGCAAGAATCATACCGGCTGAAACATACTGTCCTTCGCGTGTCGAAATAACCGCTGCAGCTGGGATCGCATAGGTACCAATCAACTCGGCATATTCTGCGTCCGAATAGATGGAGATCTGCGGGTGGAGCTCGCCACGGTGCTGCTTCACGACTAGCTCGACCTGGCCTGTCTGCTTGTTGACTTCGCGCTGGGTAGAAATACCTTCAACGAGGTCCTCATACTTGACATAACCGGGACGTTCGCAAATGATCGGGCTGCTGTGCTGCTCCCACTGACCGACTTTCGTCTTGATCTTGATCTTCGTACCATCGGCAAAGAAGATCTTGGTGCCAAGCTCGACGTTGAACGTCTGCAGAGCTTCGATCGATTTGTTGTTAAGAAGCTTTTTATAGTCTTCCAGGCTGCGCCCTTCGTCTTTGACGATCTGGAGCGAACCGTTTTTGTTGAGTGCAAGCCAGTGCCCTTCCTCGTTCTGAACCACTCGGAGGTCCATGTAAACGAGAATCCCCTCATGCTCTGTAATCAGCTCAGGGCTGAGTCCTGCAGACGCAATACCGCCCAAGTGGAACGTTCTCATCGTGAGCTGCGTTCCAGGTTCACCGATCGACTGAGCTGCGATAATTCCAATCGCTTCGCCAAGTCCAACCAGATTGCCATTTGCAAGGTTGAGGCCATAGCATTTAGCGCAAACACCCCGTTTGCTCTCGCAAGTGAGAGCCGAACGGATACGGACCATTTCAATGCCCGCATCATCGATCGCTTCAGCTTGAGGCGTACTCAAGACATCGCCAGAACGGGCGAGAATTCTTGTGGCATCGCCCGGCTGATAAATATCATCCAGAACAGTACGTCCATAGATACGATCTTTAATAGGTAAGAGTTCCTCGTTGCCTTGCTTGATCGCAGTGACTTCAATCCCATTGAGGGTGCCGCAATCATCACGTGTGACGATAACGTCTTGCGCCACGTCGACCAGACGGCGAGTGAGGTATCCAGAGTCAGCCGTCTTAAGGGCCGTATCGGAAAGACCTTTTCGAGCTCCGTGAGTCGAAATGAAGTATTCCATAACCGTCAAACCTTCACGGAAGTTCGCAGTAATTGGAGACTCAATAATCTCGCCGGAAGGTTTCGCCATCAAACCGCGAAGCGCTCCCAACTGCTTAACCTGAGACTTGTTACCGCGCGCTCCAGAGTCCACCATGAGATAAAGTGGGTTGAGCTGGCCGGAAGAAGTGTCGTATACGAGCTTGAAGAGGTCTTCTGACAGCTTATCGGATACTTCTGTCCAAATACTAATAATCTTAGAGTGGCGCTCACCTTCTGTGATAATACCGTCTTCGTACTGCTTTTTCACTACAGCTACGCGCTTATAGGCTTCAGCGAGCACTTGGGCTTTATGAGGAGGTACTTTAACGTCGCAAGTTCCCATGGATAGAGAAGCTCGTGTCGCTTCAGCAAATCCTAGGTTCTTCATGTTGTCCAAGAACTGAACGGTCGTCTCTAGACCGATCTTCTTGTAACACTCAAGAACTAGCTCAGAAAGACGCTTTTTACGGAGAACATAGTTCTGGAATCCGAGCTGTTTAGGAACAATTGTATTGAAAAGAACCCGGCCTGGGGTCGTTTCAATAATACCGCCGTCGATCATTACCTTGATCTTCTCGTGGATATACATCCCACGGCCGTAATTGTCCCTGCGAGCGCCTTCTTCCTGCTTCTCGAACCAGTTATAGCTTCCGCTTGAGTGGAGGGCCATAAGGACCTCTTCCGGATTGGCGAAAATCTTGATTTTCTTGCCAATGTTCTCAGGAAGCTGCACAGGATCATGCATAATGTAGTAGAGGCCAAGGATCATATCCTGTGAAGGAACCGCAACAGGTCTTCCAGATGATGGTAGGAAGATGTTGTCTGGCGCCATCATGAGGAGTTTCGCCTCGAGCTGCGCTTCAATGGAGAGCGGAATGTGGACCGCCATCTGGTCACCGTCGAAGTCGGCGTTGAAAGCCGTTGTTACGAGGGGGTGAATCCGGATCGCTTTACCTTCAATCAAGATCGGTTCAAACGCTTGGATACCGAGTCTGTGAAGTGTTGGCGCTCGGTTGAGGAGGACTGGGTGTCCTTTAATGATCTCTTCCAATACGTCCCAAACTTCAGGCGCCTGCTTTTGAATCATCTTCTTAGCTGAGCGGATCGTGTATACAAGGCCTAGATCTTTCAATCTCTTCACAATGAACGGCTCAAATAAGTCGAGCGCCATCTTCTTAGGGAGACCGCACTGGTTAAAGCGCAATTCTGGACCCACCACGATGACCGAACGGCCAGAGTAGTCAACCCGTTTTCCAAGAAGGTTCTGACGGAAGCGTCCTTGCTTACCCTTCAACATTTCAGAGAGGGCTTTCAAAGGACGGTTTCCTGCACCCATAACTGGGTGACCATGGCGGCCGTTATCGAAGAGGGCATCAACTGCTTCTTGCAGCATCCGCTTTTCGTTTCGGACGATCACGTCAGGCGTTTTCAATTTAAGAATAGACTTTAGTCGGTTGTTACGGTTGATTACTCTGCGATACAGGTCATTCAAGTCAGATGTAGCAAATCTTCCGCCATCGAGAGGAACGAGGGGTCTTAGATCTGGCGGGATGACAGGAACTACGCCGAGCACCATCCAGTCTTGCTTGTTTGTAGATGTTGAAAAGCCTTCAATGATCTTCAAACGTTTAGCGAGCTTCATTCTAGCTTGCATAGACTTCGTCTTGCGGAGCTTATCTTTGAGCTCAATCACAAGCGCTGAGAGGTCTTCGCTGCCTAAGAGAGACTTGATCGCCTCGCCGCCCATTTTAACAGAGAACGCATCAGCGCCCCATTTCTCCTGAGCTTCACGGTACTCATTGTCATTGAGAAGCTGCTTTTTCTGGAGATCGGTGCGGCCTGGATCTGTTACGACGTATTCTTCGTAATAGATGACCCGCTCTAAGTCTGCAGTCGACATTCCGAGGATATTTCCAATCCTGGAAGGCATTGTTTTAAAGAACCAAATATGGACAACGGGAACGGCCAATTCGATGTGGGCCATTCTTTCCCGACGCACTTTAGAGATGGTCACTTCGACGCCGCAGCGGTCGCAAACGATCCCTTTGTGCTTAATTTTCTTGTATTTTCCGCAAGCGCATTCCCAATCGCGTGTCGGCCCGAAGATTTTCTCGCAAAATAGGCCGCCCTTTTCGGGTTTGAAGGTGCGATAATTGATCGTTTCGGGTTTCTTGATCTCGCCCCTGGACCACTGATCGCGGATCACTTCATCCGACGCAATCTTAATGGTCAACTTATCAAACTGAGATCCCCTTACATCCTCATCAGCATCAAACATCTAAAATCTCTCCATAAGTTAAACGCATAGCGCAGTCTCGCTCAATGCAAGACTGCGGAGAGGCATTGCTGCCCCTATTCCACAAACTCAGTGCGGATATCGAGGCAAAGCCCCTGCATCTCTTTCACAAGTACGTTAAACGACTCGGGTGTACCGGCTACAAGGGTGTTCTCGCCTTTTACGATCGATTCGTAAATGCGGGTTCTTCCTGCAACGTCATCCGATTTAACAGTCAACATCTCTTGGAGAAGGTGAGCTGCGCCATAAGCCTCAAGCGCCCACACTTCCATCTCCCCGAACCTTTGTCCCCCCATCTGCGCTTTACCGCCGAGTGGCTGCTGGGTTACGAGAGAATACGGTCCAATCGAACGGGCGTGGATCTTGTCAGCTACCAAGTGGCTCAGTTTGAGCATGTAAATGTAGCCAACTACCACCCTATTGTCGAACCTTTCGCCTGAACGGCCGTCATAGAGATATACTTTTCCATCTTTGAACATCGTTTGAGACTTCATCATCTCCCAAATCTTCGACTCTGGGAACCCTTCAAACACAGGGCTCTTCACGTAAATGCCCGCTTTTCTTGCAGCATAGCCGAGGTGTGTTTCAAGGAGCTGTCCCATGTTCATACGAGAAGGTACGCCAAGCGGGTTGAGTACAATCTCAACCGTATCGCCATTGGGTAGATAAGGCATGTCCGCTTCAGGAACAAGTTTGGCGACAACGCCCTTGTTTCCGTGGCGTCCTGCCATTTTATCTCCCACTTGGAGCTTACGCTTCGTTGCGACATAAACCTTCACCTGGCGGA
The DNA here is from genome assembly GCA_031423235.1 of Chlamydiota bacterium. GTDB lineage: Bacteria > Chlamydiota > Chlamydiia > Chlamydiales > SM23-39 > REEB52. Next base: position 29,121 of record JANPFC010000119.1, read on the forward strand.
TGACGCCTGGATCGAGATCTGTGTCCCCTTTGCGCATGAACTCAATCTCAGACTTATGCTGGTTCTGAAGATTCTGGTAGGAAAGTTCAAATTCACGGAGGATTTTCTTCAATTCCACATAGATGTCTTTGTCCGACATGATCAGGTCTTCTGCCTTCTCATTTTCAAGAACTTCGATCATCTCTTGAGTGATGACTTGAGCATCTTCAATGACGATTTCGCCGGTCTTCCTGTGCATGATTGCCGCAGGAGCCTTCTCATTTAAGAGGAGGGCGCCAAGCTTCTCATGGAATTCCATTTGAAGTTCAGCTTCTTTGGTTTTAAAGTCGGAGTGGATGTCTTTAATCCGTGTCGCTTCCTCAACAAGCTCATCGTCTGTTTTGGAGAGGCGGTCCCGTCTAGAGAAGACCTTCACGTCCATGACCACGCCCTCTGTTCCTGGAGGCGCTGTCAAAGAGGCATCCTTCACATCCGCTGCCTTCTCGCCGAAGATCGCTCTAAGGAGCCTTTCTTCAGGTGAAAGTTCAGTTTCAGATTTAGGAGTGATCTTTCCGACAAGAATCGTTCCTGGCTCAACCTGCGCGCCGATTCGGATAATACCGTCTTCGCCAAGGTCTTTGAGCATCTCTTCAGAAACGTTTGGAATATCTTTTGTGATCTCTTCCTTTCCAAGTTTTGTATCGCGCGCTGTGAGTTCAAACTCTTCGAGATAAATCGAAGTGTAATAGTCTTCGCGGATCAGCTTTTCAGAGATGATGATCGCATCCTCGTAGTTGTAACCGCACCAGGGCATAAAGGCCACCAGTACGTTTTTACCAAGAGCGATCTCCCCTTTATCTGTTGCAGGTCCGTCAGCCAGAACATCTCCAGCTACGATCTTATCGCCCACTGTACAAAGAGGTGTCTGGTTGATGCAAGAGCCGCTATTCGAGCGCATGAACTTCTTCAGGACGTACGTTCTTTTGTTTAGCGGGTTATCTTTCGGTGCTACAACGATCTTAAATCCGTCTACGAATTCGACTACGCCTTCTTCAAGAGCTACAATAACAGCTCCTGAGTCACGCGCAGATCTACCTTCGAGACCCGTTCCCACGATCGGAGCATCAGCTCTCAGAAGAGGTACGGCTTGGCGCTGCATGTTCGAACCCATCAAAGCTCGGTTGGCGTCATCGTGCTCCAAGAACGGAATAAGTCCTGAAACGATAGATACCAGCTGCTTAGACGATACGTCCATGTGAGTTACTTTCGTAGTCTCAATTTCCATTGGTTCACCGCGTTGGTGAGCCCAACAGAGGTTTTCGCTGAACATGTTATATTTGTCGAGCTGCGTGGAGGCCTGAGTAACGATGAATTCAGCCTCTTGGTCTGCAGTCATGTACTCGATCTCATCGGTAACTACACCCTCTTTAACAATGCGGTAAGGAGTTTCGATAAATCCAAACTCGTTGATCTTCGCATAGGTTGCAAGAGAGGTGATCAAACCGATGTTTGGTCCTTCAGGCGTTTCAATTGGGCAAATCCTACCATAATGGGATGGGTGGACGTCGCGCACTTCAAAGCCAGCTCTTTCACGGTTCAAGCCACCAGGCCCGAGGCATGAAAGTCTCCGTTTGTGGGTCAGTTCCGAAATCGGGTTGGTCTGATCCATAAACTGAGATAACTGCGAACGGCCAAAGAAATCCTTTAATACACCAGCGAGCCCCTTCGCAGATACGATTTTGCCAGGAGTCATTGTGTCTGAAGAGAAGTCAAATAGGTTCATTCTTTCTTTGATGATCTTTTCCATACGCGCCAGGCCAATACGGCACTGGTTTTGGATCAATTCGCCAACAGAACGGACGCGTCTATTGCCAAGGTGGTCGATATCGTCGACATAGGCTTTCTCATCACCCAACTTGAGGCGGATGAGGTACTTAAGAGCTTCTACAACGTCTTCTTTTCTGAGAGTCACAACAGCGAGCTCTTCATCGGTCGTGCCAAGGCCCATCTTCCGATTGAGCTTATAACGTCCTACTCTGCCCAAGTTATAACGTTTTGGGTCGAAGAAAAGGCGCATGATGGCAGAACGGGCGTTCGATAGAGTTGGAGGTTCGCCGGGTCTAATCTTGCGATAGAAGTCTTTCAAAGCCGATTCGTAAGAGTCGGTTGTATCTTTGGAGAGCATTTTAATGACAGGATGGGTCTCGTCAGCTTCTTCAGCAATACGGACAGCTTGGATTCCTTCATCAACCATACGCTTCAACATGGCTGTTGTGAGCTTTTCACTGGCTTTTCCGAAGACCAGACCAGTCTGCTCATCAACCACATCTTCTGCGAGAATTTTTCCGACCAGTTTAACAAAGTCCTTCTCAGACTTAATTTTAACTTTGACAGTCTCAAAAAACTCTTCGATGATATCGGCATCCGTTGAGTAGCCCAACGTACGGATAAATGTAGAGGCGAGAATTTTGCGGCGTCGTTTTTTGCGGTCGATATAGATGTATACGAGATCATTATTGTCGAATGAGGCCTCTAGCCAGCTTCCTCGGTATGGAATAATGCGGAATGAATAGAGCATTGTCCCTTTAGGGTGGCGCTCTTGTTCAAAGCAAATACCAGGTGATCTGTGGAGCTGGGAGACAATGACCCTTTCAGCGCCGTTGACGATGAAGGTACCTTTGTCAGTCATTACAGGGATTGTGCCCATGTAGACTTCTTCTTCCTTAATCCCCGTCTCGTCAGTCAGTCTAAATTTAACTTTTAATGTGACGTTAAAGGTAATTCCGCGGCGAATGCACTCTTCTGGAGAGTACTTTGGAACGCCCAGATTATAGGACAAGAATTCCAAAATTGTTTTTTCGTCATAAGATTTAATTGGAAAAATTTCGGTAAAAATCTCCTGGAGTCCAATAACTTCCCTCTCGTGGGGCAGTAGGTGCGATTGAAGAAATTGGTTATAGGACTTAATCTGAATTTCGATCAGATTGGGGAGATCGATAATCTCTTCCCGTTCACGAAAACTCACCCGTTTAGGCGGCTTTTTTAGCATGGGCTTCGCTCCTCAGAATTTGTCAAAATAAAAATAAATCAGAGGGGGGCAAAAGCCCCCGCACTGATATAATAGCGTGATTGCAATCTTTTAGCTGCAACTTTCTTACAGGCCTGTCAATTTGACCTTTCCACCAGCTGCCTGGATCTTCTTCTGAATCTCTTCAGCTTCAGCCTTAGGAGCGGTAGCTTTCAAGTCTTTGGGCGCGCCCTCAACGAGATCTTTCGCTTCTTTCAGGCCAAGTCCTGTAACTTCGCGTACAGCCTTAATTACAGAAATCTTTTTATCATCTGGAATTCCACCTTCGAGAGTGACTTTGAATTCTGTAGACTCAGAAGCTGCAGCGGCAGCAGGAGCGGCTCCAGCAGCAGGTGCTGCAGAAGCAACAGCGGCTTTTACGCCCCATTTTGCTTCGAGTTTATCTTTTAGTTTGGCCATATCGAGTACAGTTAATTGGCTAAGCTTTTCAACGAGATCGTCTAAATGTTGACTCATGGGTTCAATTCTCCTAAATCTTTAACTTTCACTTTTTTGTTCAATGACTGAGAGCGGGCCGGCAATAGCAGCTTCCATTACGGATAGCGTTTGTGACATTGGCATTGTAAACAGGCCAAGCAGTATCGCTCTCATTTCGTCTAGTCCGGGAAGGCTAGCTAACATTTGCACTTCCGCACCGGGCACAATTTTTCCATCAATATGACCACACAGCACATGAAGCAGGTTTCCATTCTCCTCAGAGAATTTGAAAACCGCTTTTGCTGGCGCCATCGCATCTGGCTGACCTATGAAGACTACGCCAATGTGTCCTTTGAGGAGGTCTTCATCGATTTTAACACCCGACTTTTCCGCTGCCTTCAAAAAGACCCTTTTCTTAACCACTTCAAAGTTGCTGCCCGATTTACCGAGTAGGTCTCTAAATTTCCAAGAAAGGTTTGGCTCTAGTTTATCATAACTAGTGATCAGCATTGCTGTTGATGCGTCGATCTTATCTGTAATCTCTGTCAAAAGGAGTGGTTTCTCTTTACGCATGGTAATCTCCCTATGTCAATGCAAGTGATTGCAGATCAATTTTAAGACCGGGGCCCATTGTTGAAGAGAGATACATACTCCTCAAGAAAGTACCCTTGGCGCTTGCAGGCTTCGATCTTGCGATCGCATTCAGCAAGGCGTTCATATTTTCGACTAATGCATCAGCTTTAAAGGATATTTTGCCAACAGCATTGTTGACGTTGCCAGTTTTATCGACTTTAAATTCGATTTTACCAGCTTTTACCTCTTTAACAGCTTTCACTACGTCGTTCGTAACAGTTCCAGCTTTAGGAGTCGGCATTAAGCCGCGTGGTCCCAAGACTTTTCCAAGTTTTCCGAGCTCGCGCATCATATCAGGTGTAGAGATCAAAGCGCTGAAATCTGTCCATCCGCCTTTGATTTTCTCTAAGAGTTCATCGGCTCCAGCGAAATCTGCTCCAGCTTCCAAAGCTTCTTTTGCCTTGTCCCCTTTTGCAATAACAACTAAAGTCACTTTTTGCCCCGTGCCGTGAGGCAGGGAAACAGTTCCGCGAACTTGCTGATCCGATTTTTTAGGATCGACACCGATTTTCAGTGCAATATTCAGAGACTGGTCGAATTTTGGTGCTGGGCACTTCTGCAAGATCTCAACGGCTTCAGCGAGCTTATAAGATCTATTCCGGTCGATCATCTGATCGACTTCCTTCATTCTTTTAGATCGTTTTGCCATCTTAATCCTCCACGATATCTACGCCCATGGAGCGAGCTGTTCCCATCACCATCATTTCTGCGGCTTGTATATTAACAATCCGCATATCTTCGACTTTCGTCTTGGCGATTTTATTAACTTGAGATTTGGTCAATTTGCCAACCTTATCGCGGTTAGGCACTTTTGAACCTGATTCAATTCCCAGTTCCTTCAGGATCATACGAGATACTGGAGGCTTCCGGGTAATAAACGTAAACGTCTTGTCACCATAAACATTGATCACAACAGGGAGAATATCGCCTGCTTGATCTTGTGTTTTCGCATTAAATTCCTTACAGAAAGCCATGATGTTAATCCCTGCAGATCCTAAGGCTGGGCCGATAGGAGGCGCTGGGTTGGCTTTTCCTGCAGGAATCTGCAGTTTAATGGTCTTAATTAACTTTTTTGCCATTTAGTTTCCTTCTTTGAGTGATTGCGAATAGTTTGCACTATTCTCCCCATTACCCCGCGTTCTCGGCAGTAGTTAGTTCTACTTGCCAGAATTCGAGGTCGTCGACTCTTGTTTCCCGTCCGAAGATCGAGACCATTACGCTGAGTCTTCCTTTTTCGTGGTTTACTTCGGTCACGGTACCAGTGAAGTTGACAAAAACTCCATCGGTGATCTTGACCCGGTCGCCCACTTCGACCTTGTGCTTCTGTACAATTCCTTTTTGACGATCTTCGAGTTCCTTCATGATGTCATTCACCTCTTTCTCTGTGAGAGGCGTCGGCTTTTCGCCGCCAAGGAAGTCGATTACGCCCGGGGTGTCTTTGACATACGCCCAGGATTCGTCGTGTAAATTCATTTTGACCAGCAAGTAGCCTGGCCACATCCGTTTTTCGCTGATCTTCTGCTGACCGCGCTTCACTTCAGAGACGTTTTCAGTTGGAATCAAAATCTCGACAATGTCTTCGGCCAGTCCTTTAGTCTGAAGAAATTCCTCAATGGCCCTCTTCACCTTTTTCTCGTGGCTCGACATTACCTGAACAACATACCATTTATGCATAAGTTCTCACCCAAAAATCATCCGAACAATATTCGCTGCTGTATCCAATACGCCTCTAACGCCAAGATCGACGGCATATATCGCCAATCCGAAGAGAAATGTCGCAATGATCACGGCTTTCGTGCAGAAGAGCAATTCTTCTTTTGAAGTCCAAGTGACCTTCTTGAGTTCGTTCTGTACTTCTCTCAAATAGGAAACTTTCTTTTTCTCACCTACAACTGTCGACATTTCGTTCTCCTCTTGGGGTGCTGGGGCGAAGCCCCGACTCGTTTTGCATTTTGCATTCTGCGTTTTGCGTTCGAGTGCGGAGGGATTCGAACCCCCGACCGGCGACTTTGGAGATCGCTGCTCTACCAGCTGAGCTACACACCCAAAATAAAGGACCTCAAAAGAGGCCCTTCACACATTACTTCAAGATCTTAGAGACCGTTCCGGCACCGATTGTTCGACCGCCTTCACGAATCGCAAAGCGGATCCCTTCTTCCATAGCGATCGGGTGGATCAATTCAGCTGTGAATTCCACGTTGTCGCCAGGCATAACCATCTCAGTTCCCTGAGGCAGTTCTACAGTACCAGTTACGTCCGTTGTACGGAAATAAAACTGAGGCCTGTAACCTGTAAAGAATGGCTTATGTCGTCCGCCCTCATCTTTAGTCAGAACGTATACAGTTCCTTTGAACTTAGAATGAGGTGTGCATGTGCCAGGAGCGCAAAGAACCATACCGCGCTCAACATCGTTCTTCTCAATACTTCTGAGGAGAACACCGACGTTTTCGCCAGCTAGAGCTTCATCAAGGGTTTTTTGGAACATCTCAAGGCCAGTCGCAACTGTATCGCGTGTTTCACGGATACCAACGAGTTGGATCTTGTCGTTCACCTTAATCTTACCGCGCTCAACACGACCCGTTACTACTGTACCGCGGCCAGAGATGGAGAACACGTCCTCAATCGGCATGAGGAATGGCTTATCCACTTCGCGTGCTGGTGTTGGGATCTTTTCATCAACAGTTTCCATCAACTTAACGATTGCTTGCACGTACTGAGCATCTCCTTCGAGAGCCTTCAACGCTGAACCGCGGATGATTGGAACGTTCTTGTAGCCTTTCGCTTCGAGAAGTTCTGTCAATTCCATTTCGACAAGTTCAACGAGTTCTTCGTCGCCTTTGCCAATCATGTCCATCTTGTTGAGGAACACAACAATCGCAGGAACACCTACTTGGCGAGCAAGAAGAATGTGTTCTTTCGTCTGTGGCATTGGTCCGTCGGTTGCAGCAACTACGAGAATCGCTCCGTCCATCTGGGCAGCACCCGTGATCATGTTTTTCACGTAGTCGGCGTGGCCTGGGCAGTCGACGTGCGCATAGTGGCGCTTCTCTGTTTCGTATTCAACGTGAGATGCGTTGATCGTAATACCACGAGCTTTTTCTTCAGGTGTGTTATCGATCGAGCTATAGTCACGGAATTTCGCTCCACCTTTTGAAGCCAGAACCTTAGTAATGGCGGCTGTAAGCGTTGTTTTGCCGTGGTCGACGTGACCAATTGTTCCAATGTTTACGTGCGGTTTATTTCTCTTATAAGCTTCTTTTGCCATTTTAAAACTTCCTCCGTTCGGCGATAAGAATTCATTTTATTTGCCCAAGATAGGAATTGAACCTACGACCACATGCTTACCATGCATGTGCTCTACCACTGAGCTACCTGGGCGCTCTTTCCCAAAACAATTCGGATTGGGATCCCCTTAGTATTAGGTATCAAAAGCAAGCAAGCATACGCTGCTTGAGACAATAATATCAAACCTTTTCCAACCAAGACCCTCAATTTTATTTTTGACGGTACACAATGCGAGCTTTGGTCAAATCGTATGGAGACATCTCCACAGTCACAGCATCACCTGCGTAAACGCGGATGTTGCGCATTCGCATTTTCCCACTTAAGTGGGCAATGACGTGCATTCCGTTCTCCAGCACTACACTAAAGTTCATATTCGGCAAAAGTTCTTCAACCCTGCCTTCCATTTTAATCGTTTCTTCTTTTGACATATCGCATTTTGGCTTGGAAATGCTTCTTATGAAACGCGATGTAACATATTAAAGTCAATGACTATTAATGATTGTCCGGCTAAAATGCCCTCTGATATGACCGATTCGTTCCAAAAAAAATGTGATGAAATCAAAAATATTTTCATCAACCAGACCACTCAAGAGAGGTACCAGACCTTGATGGAGATGGGAAGAAAGCTCCCCCCCTTTCCAGACACCCACAAAACACCTGACCGAATCGTTCCCGGCTGCCAAAGCACACTATATCTATTCACCTCGCTCCACGAGGGCAAACTATTTTTTAACGCACAGGCAGACGCTCTTATCTCCGCTGGGCTGGCGGCCCTCCTCATTGCTGTTTACTCCGGAGAATCCCCCGAAGTAGTTTTGACACGATCTCCAGACTTTATCAAAGAGCTCGGCATAAGCTCTAGCCTCTCGCCTAACCGCTCAAACGGACTATCAAGTATTTACCTCAGGATGAAACAAGAAGCTCTCAAGTCAATCATTATTTGACACTTTTTTGATGAGTTCTTAACCTAGTTCAGGTATAACTGTAGGCAAAATCGCGAGGAATGCCAATGGTTGTTCAAGCTGCAGGAAATCCCCCTCTAAATCATTTCATTACAGATCTTCAACACGCAAACAAAACTCCCACTGAAGTTCTTGCGGGAAAAATTGCTGGTTTAAAATGTAAAGCACTTGCTTTATCCGCATTGGAAAAAATTTCCTATGTCGCCTTAATCGCCATCATGGCAACTATTTTAGCCGTGTCCTATAGCGCAGTTGCCCTAACAGGCAACCTACCCCTTCTATTAGCTGGCATGGCGCTCGCCACTCCCCTCATTGCATGGGGACTTACAAAATTCGCTCTACTTTCCCATCAATTTTCTAGAAGGGCCCAATTAGAAAGTTTAGTTTTACTCCAAATGAAAGAAATCGAGCAGTGGAGAACCCCTGAAATCAATCAATTTTTACTTGAACAGGGACTTGTAGCTAACCGAATTCCTTTAGAGTCTTTGAGAGAAATCAACGCAGCCGAGCCGCTCTGCGCTCTTCTCCCATTGATCGCTAGGTTCAAAGTTTTGAAAGGGAGATCGGATGAGATCGAGACCGGAGTGAATTCAGCGCGCGAAGAACAAGAAGCCGAGTTTAGAAAACAAGAAAGGGAAATGGGAACCCCAATCGATCCAAATGTTAAGCAAAAAATCCGTTTTGAACTGCAAGATCTTGTATCGAAAAAGCATGAGCAGGAGGCTGTTCCTTTAGCTCTCAATGCAGCGGTTCTGCTTCAACTAGCTCAAGATCCAATGCAGAATCTCGAAATCGACCCATTTAGTTTAGAAATTCCTGGGGTTGGAACTAGCGTGCCAAAAAGTTTTGCGGAACGGGTCTTTGGGCGCCATGAGGAGGTCCCAAATGACGATTACTTCACCTTTCACCCTGACCTACACAGAGAACCATTAGCTCTGCGTCCTATCGAACAGAATATTCAACCCCGCGATTTGCGCTTAATGCTGTTTCCAAACGCAATTCGCGCATAAAACCTATACCTAAAGAACTCGACATGGCCATTCCAGCGCAACCACTACCTCCCCCATTCCACGCCGTATGGAATGACCACAATATTCAATTAAAAGAACCTGACAAGACCCTATCGCAAAAAATCATGAAGGTTGTGTGGGATGTCTTATCGATCATTCTACTGCCTCTAGGGATTGCGAGAGCGGTCGGCTGGGCGGTCCATTTTATTGCGAAGAAAATGACCCTTCCATCTGCCTGGTTCTATCCCAATCAGATTCTCCAAAGGGCGAAGGGGATCTTCAATGTGTGCTGCCGCAATCTCCAAAATCAATTTGTGACTCAAAAGCATAAGATCTTCACTCCAGACGGAGTCAAATTGAATGCGCTCCACTTCCGCCACCGCCTGGCAAACGAAAACACCCCTACAGTTCTATTCTATCAATCGAACGCTTCGATCAGCCAATTGGGGATTTACCTATGGCTTCTGGAAGAGGCTGTCCGGCGCAATTGCGTCTGTAACTTCGTAGTATTTGACTACCGCGGAGTAGGCAGTTCAAAAGGGGATGCTCAATCAACTCGAGAGCTATTAATCGATGGCGATACAGCTCTCCAGTTTGTGAAAGACAATCTCCATGTTCCTCCTCACCTAATCCATTGGTATACTTGGTCTCTCGGCGGAGGAATTGGATCGAATATCAAAGCGATGTACCCTGAATGTACAGGCCCTATGATCAGTGAAAGATCCTTCTCATCTCTCCGTTCTGTCGGGGAAAACATCATCCCTTCCATCTTAAAACCGCTCCTGTTCTGGATCCCCTGGGCTGCGGAAAAAGAGGGCTGGAAGCTTGAGGCGCCCCTCGCGAGCTTAAGAGGAAGAACCCTGATCATGTATCATCGAAAAGATCCGACAATCCCCTATGCTGCAAGCGCCCATCAGGCGGCGATCAAAGCCAACCTCAACATGGAAGCGATCGAACTTTATCAAACGGAAGAGCAGATCGAACAGGCTCAAGAGCGGATCGTCGACCACCATTTTGAAGACTTGCAGAATTACTACGTGGCGCCGGGACTCAAAGCAGACCAAGCTGCAGCTAACTTCATCTTACCTCCGCCAGCTGCTTAGAATAAGCAGACGATGGAATCTTGCTCGCCTGTAGTGACCTCGACTCTGCCGTCTTTACGGACGAGGAGATCAAGCTCCAGGCGCACGCCAAATTCTCCTGGGAGATAGATCCCCGGCTCGATTGAGAAAGCTGTCGACGGCAAAATAGGCCGCACGTCGTGCATCTCGAGATTGTCCATGTCTGCGCCGCTTCCATGGAGAGCGATTTCAATATTATGGCCTGTTCTGTGGATGAAATTCGTTCCATACCCAGCATCGCGGATCACAGTGCGTACTGCTTCATCAACTTCCCATCCTTCGACTCTCTTCTCTTCGGCAAAACGGCTCTTCACGAGGTCGATACCCGTTTTTTGCGCGCTCCGAACGATATCAAAAATCTCTTGCTGCATAGGAGTGGGTTTATCTGCTGCAACCGCAACGCGGGTGATATCTCCAAATACAGATTTCTCGTCCATTTCCTTCGCCCATAGATCGATTAGGATGAAATCCCCCTTCTCAATCGGGCTGGACTCCCCTTCTTTCGGTGCATAATGAGGATCTGCGCTATGCGCATTCACGCCAACGATTGGATCATGGTCTGTGATGAGATCTTTCAGTTTGAAATCGGCAACTAGCTTTTGCTGTACATCGTATTCAGTAATCCTTTTCCCAGCAGTCAACTGATCATGAATCCATTCCCAAGCGCCATTTACGATTCTATCTAGAGCCTTCGCCGCCCTCAAATGGCTTTCTACTTGCTCGTCGGTCAGTACAGCCGTGAAATTAGGAAGAAAATCGGCTGAAGTAACAACCTCGACGCCAAATGAGCGGACAAGATCGATGGTTCCCCCATCCACAAGAGACGCGTAAGGGATCGCATTTCTAGGAGAATATTCCATGGCCACTTTTTTGGCCCCTTGAAGAACTCCTGCAAGCACTTTTTCCAACGATTGCCAGGAAGAGTAGATCTTCTTCTCTCCAGGAACAGAACTGAGCGCGTTTTCTTCAATGGCGTGGACCACTTTGACCGGCTCGCCAACTGCGGGTATCCAATAAAAAAAGCGGCGGGTCGTCATCATGCTGGCGGGCATCCCGAGAAAATAGCGGGCCAGATGGTTGCTTCCATGAAAATCATAGAGAAGCCATCCGTCCAGACGCCGTTCTTTCAGATACTTTTGCGCTTCTTTGATCTTATTCATCGATTTACGCTCTGAATCAATGCGGCGGCCGCAGCTACCCGTAAAATGGGAAAGGGTTCCCGCAAAACGCCCACAAGGAAGCTATACGACTGGGCGTTTCCGATCCTTCCCAAGGCTTCGAGGATGTGGAGCTTTCTTTCATGATCAGATCCAGAATAAGCCCCTTGTAAATCGCGCAAGACCGATTCATCTTTGCCAAACATAGCAAGAACCAGGCAAGCTTGGAGCCTGACATTGGCATCTGAGTCATTCAAGAGCTGTTTGACCACTTCTAGGGCCGTGTCATCCCCTTCATGAAGAAGCGTCGCGGCAGCCACTCCGGAGACGCCCCACGATTTTCTCTGCAAAAAGGTCTTCAATGCAGGGAGGGCCCTTGGATCTTCCACAAGAGCTAAGAGCGAGACGAGGTTGAGGCGGGTCATCTGATCCTGCGCTTCAGGATTGTTCGGGATTTGATCATTGTGGCGCACTTGGCTTGGAGCCAGGATTTCGAAGAGCGGATTCGGCTTTTTATCCATCATCCACATCCGCTTTTCATTCTCTAAAAAGTCGTAGATCAGATCGCAGCAGACTTTCACTTCGACCCTCTGGCCTAAAAGCCCGAGGGCGATATTCGCTTTAACGTAAGGGTCTGTGCTCTCTTTCATGGTTTTAACAGAAAGCTTCACTCCCCGGCCTCCAACAGCTGCTAATGCAGCAGCGGCCATGCGCCGATTTTCGGGGAGCGAGTCGGAGAGCCACTTCTCCATTGTTTCTTCTCCACGCGAAGAGCCGATCAAATAGGCAGCCCAGCTCGCTGTGATAGCCACAGCTGGATCGCTATCGGTGAGCGCTCCCGCGATATCAGCCTCTTTTCCTTTATAGACCAGCCCGAACGCATTGAGCGCCGCGATTCTGACTGCTGGATTATTGTCTTGGATGAGACGGATCACCTCATCTTTCGCCTCAGCCATTTCAAAATGGGCTGCGATAGAACAGGCTAAATGGCGTAAACCCGCCCGATTGCTTCGAGCAAGCGTCATAAACTCTGGCAAAGAGATCTGATCGTAAATTTCTAAAAGTGAAGTGATAGCAATTTGCCGCTCTTCGAAAGTGGTTTTTTCAGATTGGACGAGCGCCTGCAAAACAGGTGTCATTTCCTTCAATTTCAGCATCCCTGCCGCTTTGATCACTTCGAGGCGAACTATCCAAACCCTTTCGTCGCGCATGAGTCTAGTGATCTCATCTTTTAACGGAGCATCTCGATAAGCGGTAGACATCTGTACAGCAACAGAACGGATGACCGCATTCGAATCGCGCATCATTCTCAGCAAGATTGGAACGGCCCTAGTATCCCGCGTCAGGTAAGCGCCGATGGTCGAAGCTAGCCGGACTCCATACTGAGTCGAGCGGGTCCCCTTTTTCAAGACGCCCCAGGCAAGTTCCTCGAGTAAATGGCGGTCATAGAGAAGATCGGGCTGTTTTGCGGTTAATTGGTTCCAAAGATCGAGAGCCTGCTCTTCAAACCCATTTGCGGCCAAAGCCTCAACTAAAGTTTTATTTACCTCGAGCGAGTCGGGGTACAGTCCTGCAAGCCCCTCAGCCTCTGTGAGGGCCGACTGAGAGTCTTCGATTAACAAATGAGCTTGAACGCGGCGTATCCCCTCTTCTTCAAGGCCGGACGACGCGATTAAAGCTGCTGCCAAGAGCCACAACATTGACTACCTTACTTTTCTTTGTGTTATACTACCGGCGCTATGATTGCAATATACGAGGGAGAAGGGGCTATTTGGGCTGAGGGGCCCCCAGGGGAGCGGATCAAGGCCGCCTCGATCATCGAGGGGGGGCTTGAAAGTGTTTCTTTGTTCATCATGCCGGGCGGTAGAGACAGACCCTATCACGCTGCCCTTAAAGGGGCTGGGAATGCCCAAATCCGGTCTTACGTGGAAAATGGGGGTACATACCTCGGAATCTGCGCCGGCGCCTACTATGGCTGCAAGACGGTTGAATTCGACCGGGGCTATCCTCTCGAGGTGTGCGAGGAGCGGGAACTCTCCTTTTTTCCGGGTAAGGCAATAGGACCTGCCTATGGCAAGGGTACTTTTGAATATGAGAGCGATAAAGGAGCCCGCCTTTCCAAAATCGAAACGGCGAACGGACCATTTTTTGCGTATTACAATGGGGGATGTTATTTTGAAGGGGACTTTACCCATGTGAAAATCCTCGCCCGTTATCTTGACTTACCCGGCCACCCACCCGCCATCATCGAATGTTCGATTGGCAAAGGAAAAGCGATCCTTAGCGGAGTTCATCTAGAAATAACCTTAAGCCATGGCTCCGAGAACTTTGCCGCCAATCAGGTGAAAATGGAGATGAAAGATCGTCTGGCCCGCATAGGCGCCGCAATTGGTTAACAGCCTATATCCATCCTCAATCCCCTTCTCTTCCGCAATTTGCTGCGCTACTTTCACGATCTCGCCAAGAAGCGGATAATCGGATGGATCCATCGATTGGATATTCACGATCTCTTTTTTTGGCATGATGAGGATATGGACTGGCGCTACAGGATGGATGTCTTCGATCGCTAAAATCCGCTCGTTTTCAAAGACTTTTGTTGAAGGAATTTTCCCCTGAATGATCAAGCCGAATACTGTGCTCATTTATGTCCTAATGCAATGTGAAGCGCCTTGAGTGCGTCTTCCTTGGTTTCCCAAATAGAAATGAAGCGCCCCTTATGGCAGAAAATCGCCCCCTGAATCCCGCTAACCTTTTTGAGATCCTGTTCATGGAGACCCGCCCAGTCTGCAGGCAAAGCTTTGCGCACCTTCATCCGGTCGGAAAGGCTTGGCGGTATGCCTCTCAGCTTCCAATTGCCGCCTGACGGCATAATTACAAATTGCGCAGGGTGAACTTCGCCGCCGAGATCGAAAAAATTCTCAAGCCACGGGAGCGATTCTTCAAAAATCAGAGCGTTGCTCCCATGGATCATCGCTTTTTTAACTGTCGCTTTGCAATCGATTGTATAGAGATGGCGCTGTTTCATCCGAGTCAGGTGGCCTAAGCAGAAATCGACAGCGGTAAAAAAGGCTAGGTTCATCTCCGCGTCGCTAGCGTCATATTCGATCGGCATGAAATTGGAGATCACTTGAGAAAACGAGGTGATCCCAGGCTCAAGCCTAGCCACCCCATTGTCGTGGGCATCGACGCCCATGATGAGCGATTTGTTGAAATAGTCGTATAAATGGGGCTCCATCAGCCCTTGATCTTTCAGGTACAGAAGGATCATCCCGGCGCTGCTCATTCCGCCCTGGTATTCAGCCTGATGGTGGTCGAACCTCCTCTTGCCAGGATCATAGATCCCCCCCACATCGCAAACATAATCGCACCGTTCGTGGATTTTAGGATCCCTCGTCCGATGCACTTTATCTCGATCGATCCGATCAAATAGGAGAAGGAGCGAACAAGCAGTTACTTCGTCCGCATGAAAAGATCCGTCGTGAGTGCCTAAACTGCGCTGTTCCATTTTTTCCTATAGCGCAGTATAAGCTATTCTGAAAAGAGAGGCAAGGCCCCTTATTTATCAGATACGCTTGATCCTGGGGGAGCCGTAACAGGCCGCGGACCGAGAGCATCGGCAGCCGCATGAGCCGCAACAGAAGAACTTCCTTCGCCATCTTGGCGAATCAATTCAATTTGCCGCAGCCCTTCTCTACCTGGGGTAGCAGCATCGGTAGAGAGCGCTCGTTCCCACGCCTTTGCATTTGCCCTTTTACGTGCACTCTTTGAAAGTAGATGGGGGGCTAATTCCGAACTGGACGCAGAGTGGCTTAATAATGCTGGGGGGCGACTCTTTTCAAAGATACGTTGCATTGCCGCTTCCACTTTTCTAAGCAGTTTCCTGTCCCAAAGGTGTTCTGTTTTATGCCTATCCGTCCCCTCTTCAAACATAGGAGTCACATTAGGGATCATTTCGTACCCATACTTGCAGCCTATGAAATTCAATCCCACATCTTTTAAGACGGGAATCTTACCGAACATTTTCATTAAAATCGCATCGCCATGGCTTGCCGTTTTTTCACTTATAAGTCTAAATCTGTGATCCAGCTCGCTGATCGTTCTGAGCATATTGCGTGCATGCCCTTCGGTCATCATTTTCTCACCCTTATTATCATGATCGGGGCGAATAAAATTGATTAAGGGCTGTCCAGTTGATTCATCCCATTCATGAATTTCGACTGGGACTTTAAACTCGGAATTCAACGTACTTGCCAATACTGCAGCCGTAAGCCTCCGATTATCGCTAGAGGTCAGCTTTCCATCAGGCATTCGAATGACCAAAATAGGGGTTCCTAGCCAACCGAAAGAAGGATCTGTACTTGCGATTTCTCGACTTAAAGATTCGATAGTTTTTGACTTGTCGCTTATACAACAGCTTACTGTAGTTTGCGACCAACGGATATCTAAAGGGTCGAGCATCTGAACTGCTGGCGAATGACCTGTGCTCGCAGCGGCGGCACCTGAGTCTACAGAAACTGCCGAGCTCCTGGACCTTTCAACTTGAGTCCAGCCATCATCCGAAGATGCGCCTCTAGATGGACCGCGACTATCAGTCGAGGAGGCTCCTCTCGGTCTAAATTCATCCGCATCTGGAGACCCCTTCCTTTCCACCCCAGCTGGATATTGAGCTACAGGACGAGCGAGTAGAGGACTAATTGGGCTAGCGCTGCTAGGATCTCTGGCAGCAACGGGCTCTCCAAGTCTTGGTCCCGCGGTCTGAGGTCTGGGTGCTATCCGCCCAGCCATTGCACTATATGGAGCTCTCGCTGGCCCTCTTGCTGAATCAGGTTGCGGACTGGGAGAAAACGGTCGGCTAAAAGGCCGCGGAACAGGTGGTCCACGACGGAGACTGCCGCGGTGCCCAAGAGAAACCGATCGACCCCATACGCCTAACTGAGGGGGGGCTGGAGGACTCGCTGAAGGAACTGGGGTTCTGCTTACTGGCCAAGACATATTAAATCCATTTATTACATTGATTTGTTAAAGATTATACATTGATTTCAAATAATATTCAATTAAAACATGTATATTCAACAGATAATGTAATACTAAATATTTTAATATATCACATAGTCAATTCAGGGATTGACTTCGGCATAAAACGGAGAAGAACCTACCTAAGAGTCTTGACGCTCGGCGAACTGGATGAAGAGGCCGAAACTTGCGAGTCTGACGAGGGATTTTGTTTCTGACCAGAATCCACACTCTGAGCTCGTTGTTCCTCCCTTTTTCTTGACCTTCGCAATTTTCTTTTTTGCGACGGAGTCAGTTCGACCGGTTCAGATAGTGGTGGGTTTTCTTGCCCCTTAGCAATCTTGCTTTCGAATTCCCGCTCGGCTACTTGCTTGATCGCGCGATCTAACTTAACTACGTGCTCTTCGTGCGCACTTTCCCTCGGAGCTATATCAAATATTCGGGTGATTACAGGGAAGGCTTCGTATCCAAATCCGCCCCGTCTAAATTGGACTTCCACTCCAAATGGTGTTTTACCATACATTTTGATAAGAATCGTGTCCCCATAACTAGCTTCTCTCTGATCCAGTTTTTTATATTTGGGATCTAGCTCAGAAACTTTGTTTAATAGCGCATTTAACTCATCATCGCCTATATCGCCAAGGCTCCGGTTGATAAAACTATTCAAAGGGCGTCCGGTCATTTCATCCCATTCGTGTATTTCAACGGGAACTTGAAAATCAGGATTATCCATCACGACTATTCTAGCAGCAGTGAGTCTCCGATTGTCGCTCGAGACGAGACTTCCGTCCGGCATCCGAACAGCTAGAAGGGGGGGCGCATCGTTTCTCCAACCATACTTCTTCATTAAATTGGCCATTCTTAAAACAGATAGAGTTTTGTCAGCCACACAGCAACTTACCTGGGATTGAGACCATTTGAGTGCTTTAGGAGTTACTAGTTGCGGCTCCTTGTGAAAAACAGGTAGAGAGTGCCGCCTTCTTGCAATATGCGATCCGACAGAAGAAGAGCTTCTTGAGCTGCGATCAGTAGTTGAGGCGGGACTAGACCTAAGAATCTCCTCGTCATTCAGCTCATTAGCCCCCTTTTTTTCAGTAAAATTGTCTTCGCGGCTGCTAGTTGGGCTTGGAGAAAAGTTCTGAGGCATATTTTCTGGAATGGCAACGCTTGGGGAAGAACTAACTTGCCGAAGAAGAAGGCCGCTCATATTCGACAGCATTGGAGATGGACTTCGAGACGGAACTGAAGCGGATGAGGAAGAGCATGTGGCAGAACTTCTGCCAAGACTTGGAGAGGAACAGGCCTGCCAATCAAAAGAGCGCCGAAGCTCATGCAGGCCATCGCCTTGTGTTGGAGATGGACTAAAAGATGAATTAAATGAGGGCGAACGGCTATTTAGTCTTGAGTGATTGCCATTCCACACAGCTTGACCTGAGTCTGGTCTCGGAGATGGGCTTGGAGAAGGACCCGCAGCAGTATTTAAACTCGGAGTAGAATTAGTGTGGTGTCCTAGAAGCCGATTACGTGGAACAAACTCTCGCTGCCGCGGAGATGGGCTCAGATTCTGAGGAGAAAATGGACGTAGCCCTAATGCAGCACTATAGCTAATTCGCGAGGACGCGCTTGGAGCAGAGGGAGGGGGCAAATTGACATCGGAATTCTGCAAAAGAGACAGATTCAATAAAATATTTGGATTCCTATTGCCTGGAGGATTTCTATCCTCGATTATCGGAGAAAGAGCTGTGACATCTGGCAAGCTAGGAGGAAGTGGAGGCAACGACATATAATACCTATCATTATGTTTTGATAGACATTATAGCGTAAATATTTTCACATATAATAAAGTTACAATGAAAAACAGATTAATTAATTTAAATTATTACTATAACAAACGGACCCGATTTATCATCTCTCAATGCTTGGAAAAGAGTGTTGTCAGCATAAGCTGTTGCCATTTCCGCACGAAATGCTGTTACTGTTGTCATATTTATCCGCAAAAATTTGTTATTAAACAATAAAAGAACACAAAAACAAACCACATTAAATCAACCAATCAAATATTATATTACATTACTAACAGGCTCCTCAAACATTTTTTTTGGAGACCCCCTCTTATACCGAAAAAAGTTCAAGAATCGAAAAATATTTTTTTACCACCCGCGAACAGGGTTCGCTAGAGGGCACAGAGCCCACAGAGAAGGATTAAATTTTAAATCGACGCAGCCCATCTCGCAATAGCTTCACATTGAAAT
>JANPFC010000120.1:0-4393 GCA_031423235.1 Chlamydiota bacterium
ACTATATGGCCCTCCTCAAGATGATTCAAATCTGGACGACTCTGAGGCTCCTAAATACTCGAGTTTATTCTTTAACAACTCCTAACCGGCGGGGGAAGCCCCCTGCAGCCCCCATTTTTATTCACCACCGAGAGCACCGAGAACGCCGAGATAAGCACTGAGATAGAAAAGATTAGATGGTTTTTTTATATTTAACCTTTTCTCAATTCCTATCTCGGTGCTCTCGGTGGTGAAATAAATGGGGGGTGCGGGGGGCTTCCCCCGCATCTATTGCATTTTTTCGAGCAAAATAGGAATCAGGCTGCTAATTGGAACCCGCTCCTGTTTCATCGTGTCTCGATCTCGCAAAGTGACTGTGTCGTTTTCGATGGTGTCGAAATCGATCGTCACGCAGAAAGGCGTCCCAAGCTCGTCTTGACGGCGGTACCGTTTACCGATCGCGCCCGATTCGTCATACTCGCAAGCAAATACAGCTTGGAGCTGGTCGAAAACGGCCTGCGCTTTGGGGCCGAGGGGATCTTTTTTCATGAGAGGGAAAACAGCCACTTTTACCGGCGCGATGCGCGGCGATAGGTGGAGGACTGTCCTCATTTCCCCATTTTCAAGCTGCTCTTCCTCGTAGGCGTCGCAAATGAGGGCGAGGATAGTTCTCTCTACGCCAAAGGTAGGTTCGATTACGTGAGGAACAAACTTTTCATTCGTATTCGGATCGGTGTAATCGAGCGTTGTGCCAGAATACTCCGCGTGCCGCTTCAGGTCAAAGTCCGTTCGATAGGCTAGTCCATACAACTCAGATCTTCCGAATGGGAAATCGTAGACGAGGTCGACGGTCCGTTTCGAGTAGTGGGAGAGCTGCTCTTTTGGGTGCTCTTTCTCGTGCACATGGGCAGACTTAAGTCCAATCAACTTGCACCAATCGTGCATGCAGCGGAGCCAATCTGCGAAGATTTTTTCCCAATCCGCCTCCCGAATGAAGTATTCGATCTCCATTTGTTCGAATTCGATGACGCGGAACACAAAATTGCCCGGCGTGATCTCATTGCGGAACGCTTTTCCTATCTGGGCGACTCCGAATGGAATGCGCACTCGCATCGTATCGACGATGTTCTTGTAGTCCAAGAAGATCGCTTGCGCGGTTTCAGGTCTTAAGTAGGCGAGGTCTCCGTCTGTTCCGGTTTTGCTCATGTGAGTTGAAAACATCAAGTTGAAGTGGCGCGCATCGGTAAAATCTTGGGCGCCGCATTTTGGGCACTTCACTTTGCGGGAACGGATCAAATCGGTCATTTCTGGAATAGTGAGTCCATCGGCATCTTGCTTCAGCGTCTCTTCGATGAGGTGATCGCAGCGGAAACGGCTTTTGCATGCTTTGCAATCGATCAGAGCATCGTTAAAGCCTTCAAGGTGGCCAGATGCAGCCCAAGCTTTCGGGTGGAGGAGGATGGGGCCGTCTAGGCCGACCATATCGCGCCGCTTTTGAACAAATGTCTGCCACCAAAGGTCTTTAACATTTTTTTTGAGCTGGGCGCCATAAGGGCCGAATGAGTAGGTGTTAGCGAAGCCACCATATATTTCAGAGCCCGGGTAGATAAACCCTCTCCGTTTACACAGGGCGACGATTGGTTTAAGAGAATCTTGAATGCTTTTGACTTGGGTCATAAATAGCCGTTGATTTAGGATCGGAGTCTAACATATGGAAGACTTTAGCTTAAATCTTTTATGCAGGGGCCGCAGCCACCTGCTCCCTTCGACGCTCGATTCCCTCAAGGCTCAGAACGGGTCATTTGAAGTGATCCTTCTCGATGCGGAAGGCTCCGGACGGCTTCAAGAACTGGCTAAGAGATATGAAGGGTTAAATATTCGGGTGGAGAATGCCACTACGCACAACCTAGCCCAAATGATGAATTTAGGGGTGAAGCACTCTCGGGGAAAATATATCCAATTTCTTGAGCCAGGCGACCGGTATATTTCTCAGTATGGACTTTCTTTTTTAACCGACCTAATCGTGAAAGAGCCCCATCTTATTACAGCACGGGGCGTTTCTTTGGAAGCCCGCTCTCATTGGCTGCTTAGAAGTAAAATTTTGGAACTTGGCGGCTTTGACGAGCACCTCATCTTCAGGCCCATGCTCGACCTTCTTTGCCGCTTTGAGAAGCAGGGGATTGCTCCGACTGTAGCGGGAAGGGTTTTGGTCGATACGCCGAAAGAGGCGGTTGGATCCCTGCTTGAAACCGTTAAAATTCTCTACCGCCATTTTGGATTCGCCTATGCTATCCGATGGCTGATCAATGGCAATTCGAATGTCCTTCGCCGCATTGGTGCATTCTTTCGGGATGCATTCTGGAAAAACGAAAATTAAGTCGGGGAAGCCCCCATAGGCCTCAATCTAAGAAAGGATAATCACAGAGTTTCACAGAGACGAAACGGAGCTACACAGAGGGAAATAACTATTATCTTCTCTGTGTACTTTTGATCTTCCTCTGTGCAACTCTGTGAATTTCTTACTTCCGGTTTTGGCGCGGGGGCCTCCCCCGCTTAATATTTGGGTTGGTGGCTAACCCAGCGCTTGATCCACGCATCAAGCGATACACGGCCTGGACCAAAAACAAAGACCAATAATGCTGTGATCAGAAACGGATACGGTTCCTGCGTGACCAAAATGTGCGGGTCGATGATGAATCGGAAGTTCGCTAAGTGTTCCGCGTGGGCGATGCTAAGAGCGCTCAGCATCAGAAGAATCAGGGGGATGGAAATCAGTCGGGATGCAAAGCCAATAACTAGTAAAATTCCTCCTACTGACTCGAGTATTCCGACCTCATAAGCATGAAATAGGGGGGAGGGGATGTTGAGTTTAGTAAATAATTCAACGGTTCCAGGGATGTCTTTTAGCTTGTCGACCCCGGTCAAAAGGAGCTGGTGGCCCCAGGTGATCCGCATAAATAATAGGAACAGGCTCTGTAGGTTGGAACCGATTTTAACAAAAAAACTATAGAGTTTGTCCACCCAGTATAGAAACGGATTTGATAGCATCCCTATCTCCTTTTTCCCGATTATGCTATACTTTTTGCTGTCATGAAAGAAATTTGTTCATTTTCACTCGAAGAACTCAAAATTTGGATGGAGCAAAACGGAGAAAAATCGTTTCGCGCAGCCCAGATTATTGATTGGATGTATGTCAAGGACGCCGCCTCTTTTGAGGGGATGACCAACATGAGCAAAGACTTGCGGGCAAAATTGGCTAGCCAATTTTCGTTCCCAGTCCTCAAACTGCTCAAGACGCAGGAATCAGAAGACCAAGAGACAATTAAATTTCTTTGGGAACTGCCTGATCAAAAACGGGTCGAATCGGTCCTGATTATGTCAGGAGACCGCCGCACCGTATGCGTTTCGAGCCAAGTAGGCTGCCCTGCACGCTGCGCCTTCTGCGCGTCGGGAAGAGAAGGTCTCTTGCGCAATCTCAGCTCTGCCGAGATCGTCGAACAGGTTCTCCATATCAACCGCTACCTGAAACCGAAAGGGGAAAGGGTCTCCCATATCGTCTACATGGGAATGGGCGAGCCGATGGAAAATTATGATTCGGTCGTTAAATCGATCGAAATTATCCACCTTCCCGAAGGGCTCAATATTTCCCAGCGTAGAATTACTGTATCAACTGTCGGCGTCGTCGAAGGGATTCACCGCCTTGCGAAGGAAGAACTCAAAGTCAATCTCGCACTCTCCCTCCACGCCCCGAATCAGCATATTCGGAAAAAGATCATCCCTTACGCCCGTAAGTATCCTCTCGAAGAGGTCCTCATGGCAATGGATGAGTACACGCGCCTCACCAAACGGGATATCACTTACGAATATACCCTTCTTGCTGGAATTAACGACCACTATAAAAATGCCGTTGAACTTGCGAAGCTCTTGGCTGATAAACAGTGCACAGTCAATTTAATCCCTTACAACCCAGTAGCTGGACTCAATCTCGATCGCCCTGAAAGCGACGTCATCGAAAACTTTAGAGCCGTTCTCGAAGAGGCCGGAATCAATACCACCTGGCGCTACACTAAAGGGGTAGATATTGCCGCTGCATGTGGACAGTTAGCGATGGATCCAAAAAATAATATGAAGGATCCAGCCGCAAGTTTGCCTATTGAGACTCCAAGTCCTCTGAGTATTATTCCAGAAAGTGAAGAAGAGCTGGTAGACCTTTTCAAAAGTTTTTAATGTTTGGGCTGCGTCAAAGCCTCTAGAATCGACGATCGTAGACAGGCTAGTATAAGAACATACAAGCCTGTCTACGATCGTCGATTCTAGAGGCTTTGACGCAGCCCAAACATTAAAAACTTTTGAAAAGGTCTACCAGCTCTTCTTCACTTTCTGGAATAATACTCAGAGGACTTGGAGTCTCAAT
>JANPFC010000121.1:0-11021 GCA_031423235.1 Chlamydiota bacterium
CCCAGCTTGATTCAAAAATTGGCCGATGAGCGGGTTCAAAGCGCCTAAAATCGATTAAAAAAAAGGGGGGCGTATTGGTTTAATACTGCCCCCTTTTTTTTAATCGATTTTAGGCAGCTTTCAATCCCGCCCATCGGCCAGTTTTTGAATCACGCTGGGTATATTCCCATTGTGATCAAAACAGGTGTCCGAATTAAAAAAGAGAAAGGAGCGCCCGATTTCACCCTCTTTTCTACAGGATCGGAAGTGTCTCTTGCCTTGGAAGCAGCTGTTGGTTTAGAAAAACTGGGCAAACACGCGGCGATGCTGAGACGCAAAGGGGTGGGGGAGTGGATTCATGTTTTTACAACAATCCTCCTCTCAATTATTGTTTCTCCATGACCACGAACATTCCCTTCCAGCGCGTCATGAAGAAATATCATGTCGCAGCTCTCGCTATCGGCGGCACTGTCAGCTCCGTCTACTTCCTCGGAAGCGGCTATCTCCTTAAAGAAGTCGGCCCGTTTGCCTTCCTCACCTTCCTCTTCGGCGGCCTCATCAGCTACATTACCATGTCCTGTTTTGCTGAACTTGCAGCCAACGACGATCTCACCCACCACTCGTTTTTAAACCACGCAAGACGGTTTATTTCTCCCACGATTGCCTGCGGACTCGGCTGGGCCTACTGGATCGATTGGGCGATCATCATTGCAGCCGAATGCTTAGCCGGCGGCATCCTCATGCACTCATTCGTTTCGGATGTTTCAGCTTACTCCTGGGCGCTTATCTTCGGGCTATTTGTTACGTATATAAATGTTAGACATGTGAAGATTTTCACCATCACCGCTTTTTGGCTCACACTCACCCACATCACTCTATTTGCTAGTTTCACACTCCTCGCAACTCTCATTTTTTTTGGTGTGATCGGCCCAGGCGAGTACATCGGGACAAAATATCTTCTTCAAAATGGGGTGTTCCCGCATGGCGTTTCTATTTTCTTTCTAACCATTTTGATCCTCCTCTTAAACTTCCAAGGGATCGAGCTGATCGGCCTTAGCGCCTCCGAAGCGCACGATCCAAGCGTAAAACTCCCAAGGGCGATGAAAGAGATCCCATTCATGATTACGGGCCTCTACATTATCCCCATTTTTCTTTTGGCCCTTATTTACCCCTCGGACCAAGCCACCCTCGACGGTTCTGTTTTCGCTACCGCATTAGAAAGTTATGGACTCTTAACGTTTTCGAAAATATTCACATTTCTCATTGTTGCCGGATCTCTTTCCTGCGCCAATAGCGGCCTCTATGCGTCAGTCCGGGTTATGCACGCTCTCTCAACGATGAATATGGCTCCCAAATATCTAACTGAGCTCAGCAAACACGGAACGCCGCAAAGAGCTACCTGGCTCACGTTTGCCGTTTTTTGGATCATGCTCTTCATTGTCTACTATTTCCCCTCGCACGAGATCTATGTAATGCTCCTTGCATTCTCAGGATTTACCGGCTCGCTCGTCTGGATTTCGATTTGCTATTCGCAGCTAAAGGCCCGCAATCAAATCGCTAAACCCATTCGATTCAAAATGCCTGGCTATCCCTATCTGACTATTTTTTCAATCGTAGCCCAGGCTCTCTGCCTCTTAGCCGCCCTTTTCTATGAAGATTTGCGCCCCTCCTATTTATTGGGCTTTTTTGTCATATGCATCCCGATGCTTGGATATCAACTCAAAGTGAAATATGGAAAATGACCTCATTCAAGTAGATCCTCTTCTATTATCGAAATGGAACCGCCCCGTTCCACGCTACACAAGCTACCCAACAGCCCCCCAATTTCAACCGATCGGAGAAGATGTATTGCGAGAAAAACTCCGCTCCTTCGACCAAACAAAAAAACCGCTCTCGCTCTATTTCCACATCCCATTTTGCAAATCGATGTGCCTTTTTTGCGGCTGCTCTGTCGTCCTCAATCGGAAACCTGAAAGGCAGAGCACCTATTTGGACCACCTCCTCAAAGAGATCGAATCGGTTTCCAAAAACTTTTCTACAAAGAGGGTCGTTTCCCAGCTCCATCTCGGGGGAGGAACGCCAACCTCTTTGACGATCGAGCAATTCGAGCAATTGATGGAGAAAATTCATTGCCATTTCAACTTCACTCACGATGCAGAAATCTCCATAGAAATCGACCCGCGCACAGTCTATTCCGATCAGGGGCAAAAACTCATCGCACTCAAACGGCTCGGCTTCAACCGCGTCAGCTTTGGAGTGCAAGACCTCGACCCAAAAGTGCAGGAAGCGGTCCGAAGACGCCAGAGCGAAGAGATGACCGTTTCCACTTATTATAAAGCGCGCGAGCTTGGATTTGATGGGATCAATATCGATCTCATTTACGGCTTACCCTTTCAAACGGTAGAGAGCTTTGCAAAAACTGCAAATAGACTCATCGAACTTAAACCTGACAGGATCGCCTTTTACTCGTACGCGAAGATTCCCTGGCTCAAAGAACACCAAAAAGCGATACCCGATGAAACGCTCCCTTCAACGGAGGAGAAATTTGGGATCTATGTAGATGCGAGAGCCCGCTTCATGAATAGTGGATACACTGCGATCGGCATGGACCACTTCGCTCTCTCTAGCGATCCAATGGCTAAAGCCTACCATGCGAAAACCCTCACCCGCAATTTCCAAGGCTATGCAGTAGAGCTTGCGCAAGACATGATCGGATTTGGCCTCACAGCGATCGGTTTTTTGGAAAACAGCTATTTTCAAAACATCAAAGAACTTGAAAAGTATCAGACAACGGTGGCTGTTGGGCATTTACCCGTTGCTAGAGGCTATGTCCTAAATGAAGAGGACATCCTCCGCCATAACATCATTCAATCGATTATGTGCCATTTCGAGGTGGATAAAAAATATGCGCACATGGCCAATATTGAGCCGCTCAAAGCCGACGGACTCCTTGAAGAGACTGATGATAAGCTTGTCGCCACTCCTCTCGGGCGCCTCTTCATTCGGCTTGTTGCCGCCAGCTTCGATGCATATCTCAACAAAGGTCAATTTTCGAGGGCCGTATGACTATCGAGGGAATTGCAAAACTCCTTCGGGCGCAAATTCGCGCTCGCTTTGCTGGATTCGGATTTTTCGCAAATCGCCTAAGGCCAAAAGGTTATGTCAATTTGCGAAAAACCGAACCAGCTTTTCGATCATCGAATTTGCGCCGCGAAGCTAGTTTTGCAACTCCCTCTACTATCATTGTTGGCGGAGGGATCACAGGACTTAGCGCCGCCTGGTTTCTACTTAAACAGAATCCAAAAGCCAAAATCACTTTGCTTGAAAAGGAAAACCGGCTCGGCGGTTGGATCCGCACCTCAAATGAGGGGGGATTCATCTTTGAAAAAGGGCCCCGTACTTTTCCCTATGGCCGCAATCCGCATCTCCTCGAACTCGTACGCGATCTCAAATTAGAGATTATCTCCTCTGAGCCGGCAGCCGCCAAGCGATTCATCCTCCACAAAGGGCATCTCCGCACACCCGGCTCCTTTTTGCCGATGCTTATTCCGTATCTTATTCGGGAACTTTTTATCCGCCCGTCTGTAGCTGATGACGAATCGATCTATGAATTTGCTGCCCGCCGTTTCAGCCCTAAAATTGCCGAAACCTTTTTCGACCCGCTCACTCTCGGCATATATAGCGGCGATATCCGGAAACTCTCCATCCGCGCCTGCTTTCCCGCCCTCTACAAGTGGGAGCGTGAAAAAGGGTCTGTTGTCCGCGGCCTCTTCTCATCGCCAAAATCAAAAGCCAAAGGTCTATTTACAGTAAAAAATGGCATGGAGACGCTCATTCAGGAACTCCAAAAACAGCTCCCCATCGACATCGTACTCAATTGCCCCGTTGAAAAGATCTCGGAGCACGAAGTAACCGCTAATGGCAAAACATGGCAAGCAGACCGGGTGATCTCAGCCTTGCCGCCGCAGTATTCCAATAGATCGATTTGGGTGGTTAATTTAGCCTATGCAGGCGATGTGCTGCCGAAGAAAGGGTACGGCTATCTTGTCCCGACACAGGAAAATGAATCTCTTCTCGGCGTTATTTTTGATTCAGCGATCTTTCCTCAGCAAAACCGCACTTCAGAAACACGCCTTACAGCGATGGTTCGCCCCGAAGAGAAAGAGCCGCTTCAAGCCGCACTCTGTGCTCTCAAGCGGCATCTCGGCATCAAAGCCAAACCAGTCCACACATCCACCTTCTTAGCAAAGAATGCGATCCCTCAATTTGAAGTGGGGTGTACCTATACCGACGGTGTATCGGTCGACGCATGCATCCAAAAGGGGGCTCATTTGGCCCAGCTGACGTCCCAGTAGTGGACTCCGAATGATTCTGGTTCGATCCACTCTTCTCTCCCAACATCCCTCCGATGAGGGGAGGGGATTGGGTAGAAATAGGTGTATGGAAAGGCGATGTTCTTGAAGCCCTTTTGATTGCTCTCTTTAAAAAATGCTTTCCTCAGACAACCTGGCCCAGAAACCGACATCACCTCGTCAGGCGTAGTGCCTGGTGCATTTTTAGAAATATCCTTTAAGCAAGACCTCAGAATTGGATGGCCTGGAACAGATCCGATCAAGGCATTCCCCATCCCAGGCTCCTGATCCTCGAAGAATGCAGCCTCTAAGCCAGTATAAAAATCGCAAGTGGAGTGAATTGGATCGAAGCTCTTAAGACACTCGAAATCGGTATCTACATACAGCCCGCCGTAGTGGAGGAGGATATCGTAGCGGAGAATGTCCGATTTTTCTCCCACGCTGATCGTCCTCTCAAACCGTTCCCGGTCGGTGAATGGGAACTCGGCGAGATCGGCATCTGTCCAAAGGCGGTATTCCCAGCCTGGATTTTTCTCTTTCCAGCTATCCTGAAGCCCTTTGTACTTTTCTGGAAGAGGACCTCCAATCCAGATTTGGTGGATGGTCTTTGGAATCTGTCCATTCCCTTTTTTAGCCATCCCTCTTTCATAGAGATTTTTCAGCCGCTTCCACCTGCGGCCTTCCTTTTTTGAGTAGCAGTTAACAAAAGAAGAGGCCGCTTTACTCATACTCGAATCAAAGGAGATCCACTCTGAGGGAAAATCCTCCTTGAAGGCTGTGAAGTATAGGAAAATTGCGAGAATCAGAGCGAAAGGGACGAGCGATTTTTTCATAAAAGGGAATTATATCAGAACCTTGGGCCTGAATAAATGAATTTATCTACTTTTTCTGAATTCATAAGTCATTGTCAGTTAGTTTGATGGAAAATTGGCATAATGCGATATGTCAAAAATGCAAAAAGTGATATGCTTCAGTATGTCACTATGAGGGTTATGCGGGACGAGATTCTTAAATCACTTTATGACTGGAATCCTTGGCTTGAAGGGGATTTCCCAAAAGAATTAGCTGGCTTTCCCCGGTCATATTTTCTAGAACCATTTCTCCAAATACCTGAGATTAAAATATTGGAGGGGGCTAGAAGGGTCGGGAAAAGCACCCTATTCTACCAAGTTATTGGAAATATATTAAAAGGCGATAGAAGTGTTCTGTATGTCAATTTTGAAGACGAAATTTTAAAAAAATATACATTAAGTGAAATTGTTTCCGTTTATCGCGAGGTTGCTCCATTAAGGAATCTTTTTATAGATGAAATCCAAAACTGTAAAGACTGGGTCTCTTATATCAGGAAAACTCATGATCGTAAGGAGATCTCGCAAATCTGGATTAGCGGTTCAAACTCATCATTTATTAAGAAGGAATTTGCAACGCTGCTTACGGGTCGAAATATAACTATAAACGTTTTCCCTCTGTCATTTAATGAATATCTAAATTTCAAGTCTATTATAGACGCAAATCCTCCTTTTTCTTCAGCTAAAGAAGCCGTTATTAAAAATCACTTTTTGCAATATATAGATACTGGTGCATTTCCCGCTGTTGTTTTACGTCCTGTACTGCAAAAGGAGCTATTAATTAGCTATTTCGAAGACTTTATCTATAAAGATATCGCATCAAGATACGAGGTGAATTTATCGAAAATAAAAGAATTGGGAATTTATCTAGCAACAAACAGCGCAAAGTATTTTAGCTATAGAGGGTGTGCAACGGCATTGGGAATGCATCCTCAAACGATCATGGATTATTGTTCGTACTTTTATGAGATTTTTCTTTTTAATGAACTGTATAAATTTGACTATTCTTTAAAAAATCAGATCGGCAGCGACAAGAAGATATACATTGCCGATACGGGTTTGGCAAATGCGATTTCATTCCGATTCTCGGAGGATCGTGGGAGAATATTAGAAAATATAGTTCATAATGAACTAAAACGGCGCCAAGAGGAAATTTATTTCCACAAACAAAAATATGAATGTGATTTTCTAGTTAAAAAGGACTTGAAAATTTCACAAGCGATCCAAGTTACCAAAACACTCAACGATCCGGATGTAAAAAAGCGAGAATATCGAGGACTTCTTGAAGCCATGCACTGTTACCAGCTCGCAGAGGGATTAATTCTAACGATGGATGAGGAGGGGTGCGAAGAAATTCACGTAGATCATCAAAGAGTGCAAATCAGAACTCTCCCAGTTTGGAAGTGGCTTCTTTTTTCAACATGACCCCTTACCGGTACTTTTCCATCCGGATCCACTTATTTACGATCCATTTTTCCCCTTCTACCACAGGCGCTCCGCCATGAAGCGACATCGGGTCTGGCTCGCCTTCAGGATGGCAGTTGTAAAATAGGAGTGCTTCCCCTTTTTTAGGAATAACTTTAATGCCAGCTTCTGGGAAAACCGTTTCGCCCCCTTTAACTGGAGTATTTAGATACATAACTAGGCTCGCATACCTTTGCCCGCCTACAAGCGTGCATTCCTTGCCGCCAGCGGTCGTTGTGTCGAAATAGTCGTAATGAGGCTTAAATTCGCCCCCCTTTTTATAGTGGAGAACTTGCAGCGGCTCGCCACGATCAATCGATGTTTTTGTAAGACGGGCGATCCTCTTTTCAACCCGATGCAGAATCGGATCGTCAAAGTTTTCTAGGTAGGCTCCATCGCTAGTTCTTTGATCAACCACCAAGCCATCAGACAGATCCCCCTCGGGATCTACGACCACAGCCCGTTCGAGATTCGGGCTTGCTTCACGGATGAAATATTCGCACTCCTCGTCTGTTAGGAAGTTATGAATGAGCATGATTCTCGGAGATTTGCTTAAGACTTCAACGGAATAATCGCCCCAGACAAGCGACGAGAATAGCATGAAAATCGGAATGAAAGTTCTCATAGATACAATCTCCTTTTTTCATGTCAAATTAAACCAAGCTTCCGATTCTTAACAACATATTTTCTGCAATCTTTAAGTAACTTATGATTAGGTGTTTGTGAATTAAAATAAAGTCTACTAATTGTTGTGTAATTGCAATTATAGTAATATGAATACATGCGAGTTATTTAAATGTGACATCTCCTCGTAATTTAATAATGTAAAAGATTGGAGGTTGTTGTGAGAATTAATCCAATAAGAAGAGATCCTGTGAGCCCGGCTCCGCGATCTAGCAAAGCGAAGGGATCTTCCCAGAGCGCAGCTACGGCTGCTAAGGTAAGCCAAGTTGTACAGATGCCTGTTGTGAAACAAACGGGCCTACGGGGGCGCCAGGTTGCACTTCTAAAGGATGCAACCGATCTCTCCCAAAGCATACGGAAAAACTGGGACATGCTAGCCCCCGAAGAGCTGGCGGAACAGATCATCGATTTAGAAGATCGGGTGACCCATTTGAAAGGGGATTCTCCTGAAGTGGCTAAGGTTGTAAAAGAGGCTCAGGTCCTCCATTTCCGATTTGTGTATCCTGTCGCATTAGAGCTTGAAACATCAGGAAAATCGATGCCGCCCTCTTTTGCAAAAACGGTCTATCACGCAGCCAAACAGGTTTTTGATACCAATTCAGTGGCTCCATTTAAGCAATTGAGTTCGGTCCAGCAACAAGAAGTCATCCGCATTGCGGCAAGGAGCGGCGCATGAGCCCAGAAGTACTATCTCACGCTATGAAAAGTTATGTTGAGGCGCTGAAGCACCAGGTGTCTGTTGCTGAAGCTTTTTTCTTTGGGCAGCTAGTGGAGGGGATGAATGGTCTTCTTGAGCTGCCGGAAGATGTTCGATTAAAAATTGATCAGCTGATCTGGGAGGCTGCTGGAGGGGCGGCTATAGATCCGACTGAAAGGGAGTCGCAAACGTTGATTGCAGCAGCCATTATGCACTCTGTGGAGGAGAGAATGGGCATGATGGAAGAAGAGTAATTATTGCTAAATTTTTTTTGAGGCTGTACGTTGTTATGTATGACCTCGCATACAAAAAGTTTGATCTCGGCCCTTGTCGTAGCCTTTTTAGATAACTTTGGCTACAGCATTGTATTCATCCTCTTTGCGCCGCTTGTCCTGAATCCAGAGTATGGGTTTTTCTCTGGAGCTGTGAGCGTTGGGGCAAAGAATTGGTGGCTAGGAGTATTGGTTGGTATTTTCCCATTTTTCCTCTTTTTCGGCGCCCCCTTTTGGGGGGATGTCGGCGATCGCTGGGGGAGAAAACGGGCGCTTGTCATAACTATTTTAGGAACAGTGTTTGGCCACTTGCTCACCGCGGTGGCCATTTTTTTTCAGAGCTTTGTCTTTTTGCTTTTTGCAAGAGCTCTCTCAGGGTTTCTCTCAGGGAACGTCAGTATTTGCCTTGCGACCATTTCCGATGTAAGCCCCGATGCCAGATCTAAGGGACGCAATTTTGGCCTCCTCACAGTGTTTTTCGGAATGGGTTGGATTTTAGCTATGCTTGCAGGGGGATTTCTTTCCGATCCAACAGTATCCTCATATTTTAATCCCTCTTTTCCGTTTTATGTAGCTGCAGCGCTGGTATTTTTAGGGTATTTACTCGTCCAATTCGTATTTGTCGAAACTCACAAGCCCCGAACGGATGTCCACTTTGATCTAATTAAGGCCATTCATGATATTAAAGCGGCGATGAAAATGCCGGACACAAGGCCTATTCTCTATATTATTCTCATTTGGAGCCTCGGCTGGTATTTTACCTTCCAGTGGTTTACTCCGGTGAGCCTTGAGATTTACAAAGTGACTCAGCAATTGGTCTCCACCCACCTGATTTTTTTAGGGCTCTGTTGGATTATAGGGGGTGTTTTCTTAAATCCGCTCCTCTTAAAAAAATGGACTAGCCGCACTCTCTCAATCTATACCATGCTCATTGTAGCTCTCTTTATTTTCCTCTCTAGTATCAGCCAACCCTACGGGCTATTTTCCCTCTTTTTTGCACTTTCTGCTCTTGCTGCGCCTGTCAGTTATAGCAACCTATTAAATGTTCTCTCTTCGTCGACGGGTAGTACCGTTCAGGGGAAAGTGATGGGATTTGCTCAATCATTCCAAGCCCTTGCTGGAGTGATCGTTCCGTTTGGTGGGGGAATGCTGGCCAATATTTCAATCAATACGATATATCCATTGAGCGGAGCTCTACTCGTGTTAGGCTCTCTACTCCTTATCAGGCACAAAATTAAGTGAGAATCGCTCTTCGGAAGAAGGGGACTTTTTTGCCGTAAGAGGGGAACGCCTCTTCGATTTTATGGACAAATGCAAAAGCTTGCGCATTGCCGGGTTTTGCAAGGATCCCATCTTTATACCGAATGCCCATATGTTCGGGCAAATTGTCTTCGTTAACAAATACTACAAGATCTCCAGGCCGCGAAGCCTCATTGGCGACAGGGATAAATCCCCATTGCGGCAGTAGATTCAGGAGATCTTTGTCCTTCCAGATAGGTGGAAATGCCTCTTCCACTCCCGCCCGCATAAGGGCATAAATATAACATGAAATTTATTCAATAGGCGCATGAAGATGAATAAAGGGAGGGATGTCCCGAAAGGAAAGGGGAATCACTTGCCATCCGCACGCCTCCAGCATGAAAATCTCGCCCTGAACAACGAGCTTTTTTTTCCAAGCTTGAATCCGTTTCATCAAGGGGATGGTTTTATCATGGGTGAACGTTTCAATCTCCATCGATGGATAATGGAGCTGTGCATTGGCTATCACTTTCTCGACGTTTTTCGGATTTTTTTGAGGAACAACCACCTCATGTGTAATTACATGCGCCATGTTGATCGCGAACATCAAAGCGGTTTCTGAAAGATAGGCTCTTTCATCAATACTTCTTGTAAGTGCTAGTGCCATTTAACTTAAGATGAGGGGATGAGATTCGCTATTCAGGCAGTCGCCAAAATTATAGCCGAATTGCTTCAAAAAGTTTGCGGAAGGGTCTTTCGTATTGTGGATGTAGACCGCGTTCGGAAGTGTAAAGAGGATCAGGAGCAGGTCAGATGATACGTGAGGCCAATCGAGAATTAGATCGGGCCTGAAGAAGATGACGCTTTCTGAATTGGAAGGGATCGGCAGGATCCCGAGAGCTGATCTCCGCTCTGGCATAACCGGGTTTTGGGCGATTACGGCGGCGAGCGCGAATCCTTGGATGCAAAACATTTCTTTTAAATTGCCCGCTTTCTGAGGCCGGTTTTCTTTAGAAAACCATTGGTCGAGGCCGAGTCGGAGCCTTTTCTTGCCAGTCAGAACAAGGGCGAGGGGGCCCAGTTTTCTGAGGATGAACTGTTTTAGCTCTTCGTTTTGCCGCCAGAGATCTCGGTTTAAGGATTCCGGGGGCATTGTGTGGGGGATTTCGAACTCGATGTAGCCGTTTTTAGTGAAAAAGGCAGATTGTTGAGCTGAAATGGTTGTTTTCATGCGAGATTTTTAAACCGAATAAGGGTTTCTGCAATGGCACTAGGTTCCGCGAAGGCCGATAGACGTACATATCCATCGCCAGAGGGGCCAAATCCGAGTCCCGGAATAGTGACAACATGGGCGTTGTCGAGAACGAAGTCGAAAAATTCCCAAGAGGAGACTTTCGGCGGGGTTTTGCACCAGATGTAAGGCGAATCGATCCCGCCAAATACTGGGTAGCCGAGTTTCTTGAGTCCCTCAAGGAGGATTTTAGCC
>JANPFC010000122.1:0-14886 GCA_031423235.1 Chlamydiota bacterium
TCAGCCCATATACCGACTGCATGGCCACAGCAAGATCGTCGAGTTTGAAGTCAGGAAGGCGGATCCGCTTTTTTCCTACCAAGATAATTTGGAAGGTTTTTTCATCAAATACAGCCCCATAGATTTCATCTAATTTAAGGCACAGTTCAG
Organism: Chlamydiota bacterium; assembly: GCA_031423235.1. Taxonomy (GTDB): domain Bacteria; phylum Chlamydiota; class Chlamydiia; order Chlamydiales; family SM23-39; genus REEB52. The sequence continues at coordinate 151 of JANPFC010000122.1, forward strand.
CGGACTTCGATAGAGCAATCCCTCCGAAATTCCCACGCGTTGGGATCATGGCAAGAAGGTAATCTTTTTCAAGCTGCAAACTGGCTGGAGGGTGGAAAAAAGATGGAGAATAGGGATCATCGGATGCCAAATTCACCCAAATGACCTGGTCTCTCAATTCCTTAGGTGGATTGAGATAAGGGTGATCCCAGCCGGTTAGCTCTTTAATTTTGCCTTCCAGAGATCTATAAAGATGTCCCGGCGCGATGATTTTGCTTTTTTCATAGGATGGACCGGTTTCATCCCAAGAGAAAAATGCTTTTTCAAACAATTCATTTAAGCCAGCCAGATCCGTGCTGCATCCGCTAGTATGGACGCAGTTATGAGAAAATAGATTGTACCCCATTTCAGCATAGGTCTTTGCAGAGGTGACAATTTCCGTTGCCAGAGAATTAGGAACGAGGAACGCTAAGCGGATGGTATCGATATCGAATTTGTATTTTTCACAATCTGTCTTAACCGTCCAATGCTTTTCCTCATTATTTTCCGTTGATATAGAAGATAACATCCCATCGCTGTTAAGACATTCGATCCAAGCATGACCGGCGATGGATTTTAAGGAGCGAAAAGTTAGATCCTTCATTGAATTATTATCAAAGACATTCCATGTTCGAGCACAGATGACTATCCACGATTGACCATCTTGAGGGAGCGGTTCTCCTTCTTGCCAAATCGGTTCTCCTTTCGACCATGCGATTGGCGATATTTCATGGGAAGTAAGTATACAGGTAAAGAATATTATGCAGGTCCATTTCATGATTGGCATAGTGTTACCAAAAGTACTTCCAATGCAAATTGACTTCGCATGGGCTTTTTTCACATTGATATGGAAGAGGTAGAACTAAATCGACAGGTTCGCCCATTCCTGAAGTTGGATTAATGTGTACGATTAGTGGGTGTTGAAAATGAGGGAAATAAATTTTCAAATCACCAAAATTTCGTCCACACGTATCTTTGTATCTTAAGATTAGATATTGAGGGTGGTCTGTACCCTGTTTAAAACGATCGCAATTGTCCGGATTTGTGTTAAGAAACTCGGCTGTCTGTGCCTGAGATAGAAAATAAGTCTGAAACTGTACAAAGTTTCTCCCATCATTAAATTCCAAGGGTAGCGAATAGAAGATTCGGAAAAAAATATCAAAACCTGAGCTATCTACAAAGCGAGTATACATTGTAATTGCGAAATAGGAGATCAGCGAGTACTGGAAGACTTTTCTGCATAGATTATTCATGCAATTCCCCCTTTTGGGTGAAAAGGAGGGACCAATTAGCGGAAATGGTTGGATAATTTCGATTGTTTGACATTTCGTTTTTATCTTTTTGCGCCGCTTTTATAGCCATAATTTCAAAATCGCTCATATTGGGGGGGAGCGGAGGGACTTCGAAAGAGCGAATTTTTTCATTATCTACAAAAAGATCTAACATTCCCCAGGCAGACTGATCGCCTAGATTTTTTAGACGGAACACAAGATAATATCGGGGATTAGCTGGGTCATTATAATATTCAAATTGTAACCAATTATCAGGAAACGGACTTTTATCTGGATTCGGTGGTTTGCCTTCGAATAGATCGATCAGGTTTTGTTGGCTCATTAGATAAGTTTCAACTGCGATTTGGCTTGAATAGGATGGGTTGAGGAGTTTCTGATCTCCATAAATCATGTCATCGTGAAAGTAGTAGAGTCTGCGAATAGAGCCAAAAATCAAGAAAACGGAGGCCAATATAAAGAACGATTTTTTTGTCCAATCCCACCCAGACGGCCCGAAGAATCGCTTTATGCAATACTTGAGCCCTTTTTTGGAATAATAGAGGACGGCAAATAGGGTCGCAAATAAGAGAATGAGTGCAGTAAGAAGTCCCATACTTCCTCAAGAAGAGATCAAAGAAAGATCCTATGGGAATTAATTTTTTGCGGCAACCATATTCCCTTTTTTCATCGAATCTCATTGGCAATGAGTTGTAGGTGTTTTTTAAATGATTGTTCTAATGAGTGAGTCATGTTGTTAAAGCTACAATATATTTACTAATATTGATTCTTAATGCTTTCGCGTATGTTGAAAGCCTTGGCAGGTCTGCCTTCTGTCCTGCAGAAGGTTTTAAATAAGATTGAAGAGCCTTGATGGCAATTTCATCGCTCAAATATCGAAATGAATCGATAATAGTCCTTTCACGATCAAAAATTTTTACCTTGTATTTCCCCATCTTTACGGTGGTTTGTCCGAGACTCATATTCCTCATTCGAACGATTCGGGTATGGGGGCGTTTTGGGCTTTTATCAGCGTTGGGTACGGCAATCCAATACTCTCTCATGATCTGATCGGTTAGATTATAATAGCAAAGCGCTGAGACGAGGCATACGACCCCCTTAGGGATACTCGAAGCGGTTAGTACAAGCTCTTCAAAATCAAGGTTGACTCCACTAGAAGCTTCGGCCACCCGGTAGAGCCCGCGCCCGATCCTTTCAATCAGCCCTTTCTGACAAAAATGGGAAAGCATTCGAGGAGGAATCCCCCTAGAACGAGCCTCGCTTGCATTGAATATTGGCTTTTTGAGAAGCGGTTCAAGAAGGTGCTGATATTTAGATCGTCTCATAGATCTATATGTAACACAGGAACTCTCCAAATGTCAACGAGTGCTTTTATTACATATAGAGGCATCTGAAGTGCTGGTTCTTATGCGGTTACATAACATGCTTATAATGAGTTGTTTAACTTGCTATAAAAATAATTTGAGATGTGGTATAATAGAGGTAACGGAGAACTGGCATATGACTAAACATACGTTTTGTTATACAGAAGCAGAAAAAGAGGCTTTAAGAGACCTCCTCGAACTTGAAGAGCTCGTATCGCAAATCCCTTCCCATGTAGGGGACGTCGAATTGCAAACGCAGATCTTCGAAACCGTCGAGCAGCTCCAGGACGTTTGTCCTTACACTTCCCACTCTGGAATGATCAGAAAACTGGTCGCCTGCTTTGGCGATGCTTACTTTTTCTTCAATAAAACGGGGGACGTCTGTTTCCTCACCGATTTCATGACCGAAATCAAGCAAGCCGAATCGATCTTGCAAGATTAATAAGAAGTGAGGACTTTGCCGAGATCGAGTAGGATTAGGGCCCAGAATCCGATGAACATATGGGATGTAATCGCACCCACCAATGAGCCTTGCCGGTCCCGCAGCCAACCCCAAAAACACCCCACCAAAAATGCCATCGTGGCATAGAGAATCGAAATTTCTGCGTGAAAGGCAGAGAATACAAGGTTGGATAGAATAATCGACCAAAAGATATGGCTGGCGCCAGAAAATGAAGCGGTGAGCATACTTTGCAAGAACCCCCTCGCGATGAACTCTTGTGCCGGAACTAGGCCCAAATAGCCGACGGAAAGCATGAGATTCATAGTGGGAGTAAGGACAGTATGAGCCACGAGGTAGTTGCTGCCGAAAAGCTGGTCATGCTCAAATCCAGGAACCCATCGGATAAGCCCCCATTTAAATATCGTAGCAAGGAGTATGAAGGGAAGTGAAAAGAGGAGCCCTTCAATACAATCTTTTTTCCATTTTTCTGAATTGAGTCCAAAGAAGCTTAAGGGGTATATGCTTTTCCCAACATAGCTAATACAGAGTGACATCAATACGAGAAGCAAGGGGAATGAGACGAGTGCTGTGGTTTTTATTTGCACGCTGTATTCTTTTAGAGCACTGATAATAAAAACCCAGCCAGATAACACGATGAGCATACTGAAAAAAAACCGGCCCATTTCCAGCCGCATCTTGGTCCACTCCAACTCCGCTTTCAACGATCTCACAGTGACTTCATCCGTTTTCCGGAGCCTGTGGCTGATTTGCTTTGAAACATTGAGAGAGATTTGAGTGAATGAGTCGTTTTTCTGCGCAAGAGAGGAGAGCTTAGCATAGGGAATGACAAGTAGGAGCGTGGTTTCCGTCGCGCGGGCCGATGCGGACCGGGTCGACTGGTCGACGAGCGCCATCTCTCCGATTAAGCCAACCGCCTCAATCACCGAAACAACGTGCTCATAGCCAGTAGCCTTGTCAATTTTAAGGATCTCCACCTGCCCCTTCAGAATCAGGTAGAGTTCATGCCCATGATCCCCTTCATGGATGATGTATTCAGATTTGGCAACGGTCTTTACCAACGAAAACGAGAGGATCGTTTCAAGCTGTTCATCGCTTAACCCAATGAAGATAGAGCTGTCCTTAAGGAGAGCGAAAATTGCACTTTTGTCCATCTAGAGCGACCTATACCGAAGTTGATTCAAGAATCGGCTTTTTGGCGGGATTGAAAGCTGCCGAAAATCGATTAAAAAAAAGGGGGGCGTATTGGTTTAATACTGTCCCCTTTTTTTTAATCGATTTTAGGCGCTTTGAACCCGCCCAAAAACCGATTCTTGAATTAACTTCGGTATATAGCAGATGGGGGAATTTCGTTCCTTCCCAAATAAATCTCCATGGGTTATGGAAAGTTCAGAGGTGACTATGAAAATATTGATGTGCCGGCCAGATTACTTCGATATCGAATACGAGATCAATCCGTGGATGAGCATCCAGCGGAAAGCAAATACGAAAAAAGCGGCCGAGCAGTGGAATAACCTCCATAAAGTGATTCAGAGCTGCGGGGCGCATGTTGAGCTGGTTCCTCCAGCGAGAAGTTTGCCCGATATGTGTTTCACCGCCAATGCGGGTCTGCTTTACAAGGGGCGTATTGTCTTAGCGAACTTCAAGGTGATCGAGAGAAAGGGGGAGGTTCCTTACTATGAAGCGTGGTTTCAGAAGGCAGGCTTTAAGGTGATCAACCGCCCTGGCTATGATCAAAATAACGCATTTTTTGAGGGGGCAGGCGATGCTCTTCTTGCTGGAGATCAACTTTTTGTAGGTTACGGATTTCGTTCAGAGCGTAAGTTCTACGAGGAGGCCGACTATCTCGACCACAAGAAGATGGTTATTTGCGAGCTGGCCGATCCTTACTACTATCACATCGATACTTGTTTTTGCCCGCTCAATGAAAAACAGGCTATCTGGTGTCCCAAAGCGTTCACAAAAGAGTCGCAAAAACGGATGGCTGATCATATTGAGTTGATCGAGGTGGTTGAGTCAGAGGCGAAGCGCTTTGCTTGCAATGCGGTGGTGATCAACAAAAATGTGGTGGTCCCTAGCGGATGTCCGCAAATTACTGAGACGCTTCATAAGCATGGGTACATTGTCCATGCGTGCGAAGTGGATGAATACATTAAATCTGGCGGCGCTTGCAAGTGCCTGACCATGAAGCTGGACTAAAGTTGTGTCGGATAGAAAGAAACGGATCGCAATCTTGGGCGGCGGCTTCGGCGGGATCTACACCGCCATGTACCTCCAAAAATATTTAAAAAAGCTCCCCGATTGGGAGATTGTGATCGTCAACCGGGACAATTATTTTGTCTATCAGCCGATGCTGGCTGAGGTCGTCGGCGGCTCAGTTGGGATTTTAGACACTGTAAGCCAGATCCATCGTCTGATCCCGAAGGCTAAGCTGATGATTCGAGAAATCGATGGAGTTGATCTGAAAAAAAAACAGATCATCCTCGGTCCGAAGTATACCCATTCGGTACAAATCCTAGATTATGACCATATCGTTTTTGCGTTGGGAACTGTCACAGATTTCCGCGGATCTACAGGACTTCACGAGCATGCATTCCCTTTTAAAAACCTGACTGACACTTTGCGGATTCGCAATCACTTGATCGATGTGATGGAAACAGCCGCAACAGTGGAAGATCCTGAGCTTAAAAAACAGCTGCTCACTTTTGTTGTCGGCGGAGGCGGGTTTTCGGGTGTTGAAATCGTGGCTGAATTGAATGACTTTGTCCGAAAAATGGCAGAGAAGAGCGCGAATATTGATCCATGCGAAATCCGGGTGGTTCTGATCCACAATAAAAACCGCCTCATGGACCGGGAGCTCAGCGAATCTCTCGGTAGATATGCTGAAAAAATACTGAAAAAACGGGGCGTTGAGATCCGCTTGGAACAAAGCTTGATGGCGGCAACGCCGCAAGAGGCTCTTTTAGACAGCGGCGAGAGGATCGGAAGTAAAACGATCATCTCTACAGTGCCGAGCTCGCCGAATCCGATCATAGAATCTCTGCCGCTTAGTTTTGAAAAAGGGAAAATCAAAACCGATTCGACGATGCTTGCTGAGGGGACTGACCACGTATGGGCTTTGGGAGATTGCGCGAGAATCCCTCTTTCCGACGGAAATGTTTGCCCGCCGACTGCGCAATTTGCGATCCGGGAGGCAAAATTGCTTGCCAGTAATATTGCGGCAACGATTCAGGGAAAGGAAAGAAAGCCGTTTTTCTTTAAAAGTTTGGGGATGCTTGGGGCTTTAGGACATCATAGCGCGGTGGCTGAGTTGTTCGGGTGCATCAAACTAAGCGGCGTTTTTGCTTGGCTGATGTGGAGAGCTGTTTATTGGGCAAAACTGCCTGGACTCGACAGAAAGATCAAAGTGGCGTTTTCTTGGATATTAGATATGTTTTTCCCGATTGAGACGGTCCAGCTTAAAATTGCCTCTTCGCAAGGGATCGTAAAACTCCATTTCGAGTCTGGCGAAGTGATCTTCCATGAGGGTGATATCGGAGATTATCTCTATATCATCACAGACGGGGCTGTTGAGGCTATTAGGAACAGAGAGGGAAAGCCTCAAGTTTTAGCTCAGCTAAGAAAAGGGGAGTTCTTTGGCGAGGTGGCTCTGATGAACCAAAGGACAAGAACGGCAACCATCCGCTGTATCGAGCCTACCGATGTGCTGGCTCTTTCCAAAAGCGATTTCGGGATTCTGATTGCCAATTTCAAAAACCTGCGCGAAACCTTCGAGAAAATCGAAAAAGAGCGCCGTTATACACAAACTAACTGAAGAATTGGTTTTTGGGCGGGTTCAAAGCGCCGAAAATCGACTAAAAAAAAGGGGCCAGTATTCCCAATACGGCCCCCTTTTTTTTAGTCGATTTGTCGGCAGCTTTCAATCCCGCCAAAAAGCCAATTCTTCAGTTAGTTTGTGTATTAGCAGTGAACGCAACCTTTCAGGCCGCATCTGCCGCTCATTTGATGACGGGAGAGGGGCTGGGTGTTCTCTGACTGATCTGGAATTAGGCTCTGTACGACTGCGCAACTGGCAATTCCAATAGCAAATCCGCCAAGGCCTCCAAAACCGGCTCCTACCGCTGCAAAAATGAGATAAGAGGGATTCTTAAGGAGAAAGCCTGCAGCAAGGTTTATCGTTTTTTCTACGAAATTATAGGATTCTTTTCCCTGTTCAGATGGGATATAAGGTGCATGTCCTGTGTAACCTGTGGCAATAGATGGTGTCATAATATTCTCTTTTATTAATTAAAGAGTTTATTATACAACATTGCTTGGAATTGAGCAATTATTAAAGAAATGTTTATCTATGCTGGGCTTTTGCTCATATAAGAATAGCCGATTTGCTGGATCAGATGATTCATCGACTTGATCCAGGAGATCGCCTCTTGTCCCATTACTTTGATGATCAGCACCCATGCGGCGGTTAGAAGCGCAATACCCACCCAAGATTTGAGCGACATGCCAAGGAAGACTATCTGTACTTGCGGGGCAAGACGGTTCGCAATCCCGAGGAACATGTCTGTCAGGAGGATCCCGATGAGGGCTGGCGCAGAGAGCTGAATAGCGAGATTCATCACCGTTGAAAAGAGATGGATGACCATCTTGAAAAAGGGCGTTTTTAACGAAAAAAAGGCTGGGCTGAGGAGTCCGTCAACGGGGATCAGCTGGTAGGATGTGGCTACCGCGTCGAGAAAAATAAAGGGTCCGTTGAGGGCGAAGAACATGGCGAGTAATACGTAGTTGTAAAGGCTCCCGATAGGTCCCGTTTGGGTTTGCGTGGTGGGGTCGGTCACCTGGAGGGCTGCAGAGCCCCGCTGGTGGTCGATGAGGCCGCCCGCCATCTGGGCGATGTAGAATGGGATTGCTGACAGAAAGCCGAGAACCATCCCGATCAGCAGTTCTTTAACCAAAAAACCGATGAAGGTCAAGTTGAAGGGGAGCTCTCCTTTCGCGATCATCAAGTTGTGCGGGAGAAAAATGGCGACGAGCGCGACACCGAACATGACCCTGACTGGCATCGGGACGTTTTTGGTCCCAAAAAAGGGGGCCTGGGAAATGATTGGCACCATCCTCGCAAACGTGAGGAAAAAGAGGGAGAGGACTGTCGCCGGCTGAAGGTGGGGAAGAGAGAGGAGCAGCGAGACATAATTATCGGTCGCCGAGAGCGAGTTCATCCTGCGCCCGCTTTAGCAATCGCAGAAAAGATCGTATTTGTGTACTGAAGAACCATGGATCCAAGCCAGCCGCCGAGAAAGATGATCGTAAACACAACCGCAAAGAGTTTCACTGTGAAAGAGAGGGTCTGTTCCTGGATCTGCGTCGCAGCTTGGAAAATGGCGACAATAAGTCCCAAAACGGTACTGATGATGATCGGGGGTCCCGATAGGATCAGGATCAAGATCAGCGCTTGGTAGGAGAGGGTGTAGATTTCGTTAGCAAACATGTTTACCTAAACGATAAAGCTAGGCCCTGAACGAGAACGGTCCAACCGTCGATCATGACGAGGAGGAGGAGTTTAATCGGCAGCGCGATGGTCAAAGGAGAAAGCATCATCATACCCATGGCAAGGAGAATGTTCGACACAACCAGGTCGATCACAAAGAATGGAAGGTAGATGAGAACCCCAATTTCAAAGGCAGTTTTGAGCTGACTCGTAATGAACGAGGGAATTAACACAATAAAGTCGGTCGGTTTCAGTTCCTTTTTATAAGGTTCTGGAAACGTTTTGGTGCCGAGAGCGTAAAAGCTTTGCAAGTGTTTTTGCGATACGTTTCTCTGCAGAAATCCGCGGAGGGGCTCTTTGGCTTTATCGATCACATTGACTACGAAGAGGGCCGACTGGTCGGAGAGGATATCTGCTGGCGGATTGGTCTTAATGACGCTTTCTGCCGCCTGATACATTGCAAGGCCGGTCGGGAACATGACGTAGATTGTCACGAGCAGGGCAATTCCGTTCAAAACCTGGTTTGGGGGAGTCTGCTGCACGCCGAGCGCACTTCTTAATAGAGAGAGTACGACGACGATCTTCATAAACGAGGTGAGGAGCATAATCGCAAAGGGCATGAGCGAGAGTCCGGCGAGGACTGCAAGCTTCGTGACCATCGAGGGGTTGTTGCTTGCGGGCAAATCAGAGGGTTGTTCAACAGGGGCGGCGGGAACATTTTGCGCCATCTTAGGCGTTGGCGTAGCGTTTTGCGCCATCAGGGGCGGGGCGATGAGGAGCAAAAGGCAGATGATGAATTTCCACATACTATTTTTTCATAAAGGATTCGAACGCGGATTCCAGAGCGCGCCACTGGTTTTCTAGTTGTGCATTGATGATACCTGCTTCGGTTTCAATCATGCAACCCCCAGGTTCAATATCGCTCCTTTCTTGGATAGAAAGGCTCTCTAGGTGCTCGAAGATCTTCTTGATTCGATTCTTCCCTTCCTCGAGCATTTGGAGATCTGCTTTATTGACGTAGATGACAATTTTCCGGTGCTGCGTCACAGGTTTTAATGAGCCGAGGACGATATCGACGATCCGATCGGGATGGAGCCGGAGCTCTTCGCCGATGATTTTTCTCGCGGCTTTCAGCGAAAGGGGGAGGATTTTTTTCTGAATATCTTCCCGTAAATGTTTTAGCTCTTCGTCGAGAGCGAGAAGATGCTTATTTAAAGAGACAAGGCCCTCTTGGAATCCTTCTTCAAAAGCGAGTTCCCTGATTTTTTCTCCCTCTATGGCCACATCTTGCTTGTAGACCACAGCTTCGGCTTTCACCGTTTTCAAAATCTCGTTCGCATCTTCCAGCGTGCTGAATTCGCGAGCGGGGACCACTTTTTCGCCGGAGGCGATCCTTACTTCCTTGCCGGAAATCAGGGAAAAGAATTTTCTCATAATAGCTCTTCAATCTGTCGTATGATCGCATCGGTCACGCCGTGGATCGGTTCTTTTGCGCATAGCTTATGGAGGGCATTTCCCCTTCCGATATCTAGTTGGTGGCAGATATACCACACAAAATCTGAATCTTGTCCTGAAAGACCGGCGCCAAAACGGGCGAGTCCCCGCTTGTGGAGAAGCGTTCGAAGCGACTCTTCGGAACCATCCCACCTTTCCATTCCGATTCTGCCAAGAGCGAAGGGATCTTTGTGCGTCATGGCTGATTTCAGGAACTTCTTTTCTTCCTCTGATAAGAGACTGTAGATTTTCTTCAGGATTTTTGTCTCTACAATTTGCCGTAATTCGGCAGCCAGATCGTGTAATGAGAGAAGATCGATCAAACGGGTCAGCTCTTTTTTAGAAAGATTCAGCAGCGGACTTAAGAGGGAAGGGGGGAGATATTCTTTCGGGAGGAGCCGGTTGTGCGGACCCAGCAAACTATCCAATAGCATTTTTCGCAAAAACGATCTGCCTACCTCGCTCATCTCCTGTCCATTTGACGAAAGAGTCAGCGCTTTAGCTAAATTTTTCGCGGCGTAAGGATTGAGCGCGGATAAAAATAACTTTTGTTCTGTTTCTGGATATGTCTTCAGCGTGGGCAAATACCAAGACCAGTGGACTTGTTCTAAAACGCCGCCGTTTGAGAAACGTTCGGGCTTTACCTCTTCAGGGAATGCAGGAAGCTGTTCGAGTTCATGCCGTTCAGCTTCTGACAAAAACCGTTCCAGCGCCCGTTTCTTTTCAGGCTCGCATCGGCTTAAGAAAGCCTTGAGAACCATTTTGGCTTTGGGTTCGCTGGATTTTCTCAAACGCTATGGTCCTGGTGGCGGAGTTTCTGTTGGCCCTGACCCCGGTTCCCCTTTCTTGATTCTCATGAGAGGATAGAATTTGTAAAGGAGATAGCCGATTCCTCCCGTTAAAACAAGCAGTAGGAAAATGAATGAGAAGAAGATAAACCGGAATCTACCTAGCGAGGTTTTGGTTAAAACCAGGCCCCAGATGCTCACGTATGTTTGCTGCAGAGCTTTTGTTCCGATCATCTCGCCTTCATTCTGTAAAGTGATATCGGCAAGCCGCGCTCTGTCAGCGATGACTGAGACATCTTCAAAAGCGAGGTTGTTCACACTCCCTGCCATCAATCGCTTGATTTTTACTTCCATGTGGCTATTCGGATCTTCCATCACGCCCTGGTGCTTTATGTATATAGCAGCGGTTGCTCTTGGCGGAGGAGCTCCTGGCGCTGGAGTCGCTTCAGTCGGAGGGAATGAAATTTGGACATCGGCGTCGAGGACACCGTCCATTTTTCGGATCGTATTTTTCAGCTCTTCAGCAAGACCTGCTTGATAACGGACTGTATTCTCCCAATCCGATTGGACTAAGCCTCCACCCGCAAATAGAGCTAAAAGGTTGGTCCCTTGTCTGCGCGGCAATCCATAGCGATTCAAAAGAGCCATGGCTTGCGTAGACTGTTCGTCAGACACAGCGATATTGAATAATTCGGAAGGGGCTCCAGCAGCAGCCGCACCTGAGGCCGGCGCTGATATTTTCTGTGCTACGATCCCTTTCGATGCGAGGAAGACGACGATCTCGTTCGCATCCCGTTCATCAATATTGCTTACGATCGATTGGTTTGCTGTACATCCTGCAAGCAGGAGAAGAAAAAAGATTTTGAAAACGGACTTCTTCATAGTATTTTGCACCCTAAGTACAGTTATACACTGAAATGAATTGCATTTTCAACAAAATCAATCAACGCCGCTTCCGCGCAATGAATTTACATAAATCCGCCTCGGCGCCGTTTTGGGTATTTTGAAACTCCACACAGTCACTTCATATCGGAATCGAATTGGTGTTTCCGCAACTAAGCCAGGAGGTGTGAACTTGATTTTGTTATTTGCTGATTCAGTCTGTAGTATTGGCGAGTAAATCCTGGTTAAATTCTCTTCCTGTTTTTCTGGAACTGGTGGTTGATTATCCATGATTTGTTTCTGCGGCGTTTCTACCCTTTTTTCAACCTTTTCCACAAGTGTCGCGGTAACCGTATTGGTTTTTTTTGCCGTGCTGTAAGTTAAATATTTACTATCGCTTGCGGGCGGGGCTTCTGCATTCAAAGAATTATTTGCCAGCAAGTTGGTTCTTTCAGGGGGGGATTCTAAGCAGCACTTAAAAATACTCATAATGGCCAAAAATTCTAAGCCGCTAAAACGTAAAATACTACGAAATTTTACGTTCAAATTTAAATTTTCTATTTTCATTCTGTTTTATATTGATTTTTGTTAGTTAGTGTTTGGTTTATTTCTATTATTGTTCGTGTTATAATTTTCCAAAATTCAGGCGATTAATGGCGATAACAACTGCTCGAGAGATACTTTCTGCAAAGAGCGATGATAAAGTCTCAAAAGATTTTTATCAGTTTGCAAAAGACAAGTTGAAGGGCCGTAAAGTACAAATTTTACTTGGCGCTCTTACAACTACAGCAGGTGCGGCAGGTTTAGCGGTTACTGCGCTTGTTTCTTCGACCCTTTGGCCTCTAGCTGCTGCCGTTTTGGCTATCGGCTTAACGATTCTTGCATACGTCGCCATCACTTATCTTTGTTCTAAATCTGATCAGCCGCAAAAGATCACTCATGACATGCAGCCTTTGACCGAGGTGCCCGTCCAGCAGTTAGGGGACATAGACAAAAGCGGTAATGTTGTTGGAAACAGACAGCCTGAACCTCTACCTGAAGTAGATTCAGTGACGCATCTGCCTATCGCCCTTCCCGATTATGAGCCCAATGGGCCCGTCCTTCCCTCCGAGCCGCATCCTGTAGCAAGAGAGGATCAGCATCCGATTCTCCACCGTGATATCGATCCTCCGCAACCCCAGAAAGCCGAACCAATCGACCTCGCAACTCAAACCCCTGCCGCCGCCCCCGTCAAAGAGGAAGTAATCTCCGATAAGGCTCTCCTCACCACTTCCGATAAAGTCCTTGCCGCCAGCAACGTCCTTAAGTGGGGATTGATTGGTGCGGGTCTTTTAGGCATTAGCTCTTCCATTATAGCTCCCATTGCAACTGTCGCCAGCGTCAGTTCGGAAATCGCTACGCTTTGCATGCTGCCGGAACATACTTCGATTGTGCGGAAAGCCATGTCCCTCGCGGCTCCGGCCGTGGTCAGCAAGCTCGTTTCACTCAATCCGGTAATCAGCGGCCTTTACCAGGCGCACTCCCTTTTCACGCTTGTGCAAGGATCGATATCTAAAATTTCTCGAGCTTGGAGTGAACTTGGTTCGAATCCCAACGCAAAAACAGCAGGCGCCGTTCATCTCTTTAACTTAGCATCTGGAGCTGCATTTGCTGCCGAAAGCGCAGGGTTGATTAAGTTAAGGCCAGACGCGCCGGCCCCCGAAACGCCTCCTCCAAAACCAGAGCCGCAGCCAACACCACCGCCAAGTCCTCAGCCGATGAGTCCAGTTCCTAAACACGATCCGTGGGCAAATCCAGTGCAGCCAAAGATGAGTGACGTGCTTGTTACTGTGCCGCAACAACCAAAATCTGAACCGCAATTTATCAGTATTCCTCAGCAACGACAAATTCCAGAATCGGTGATCCGTGGAAGAACTGACTGGCCTGCATTCCCAGAAACTTCGGATGCTGGGAAGCAAATGGCCCGGTATGTTCATGATACATGCCCGATGCCAGCGATGAGCAAAGCACTTGTATCAGTGCCAGGACGCCCACAAGCAGAACCGCAATTTATCAGTATTCCTCAGCAACGACAAATACCAGAATCAGTGATCAGTGGAAGAACTGACTGGCCTGCGTTCCCAGAAACATCGGATGCCGGAAAGCAAATGGCCCGGTACGTTTATGATACATGCCCGATGCCAGCAATGAGCAAGGCTCTTGTCTCGGTGCCAGGACGCCCACAGGTAGAACCGCAATTTATCAGTATTCCTCAGCAGCGACAAATTCCAGAATCAGTGATCCGTGGAAGAACTGACTGGCCTGCGTTCCCAGAAACTTCGGATGCTGGGAAGCAAATGGCCCAGTATGTTCATGATACATGCCCGATGCCAACGATGAGCAAGGCACTTGTATCAGTGCCAGGACGCCCACAGGTAGAACCACAATTTATCAATATTCCTCAGCAGCGACAAATTCCAGAATCAGTGATCCGTGGAAGATCAGATTGGCCTGCATTCCCAGAAGTTGCAGATCCTAGCAAGGAAATGGCCCAGTATGTTCATGATACATGCCCGATGCCAGCAATGAGCAAAGCTCTTGTGTCGATCCCTGGACGTCCGCCGGCAGAACCACAATTTATCAACTTTCCAGAGCAAAGAGTTCCAGAATCTGTTATTCGTGGCAGATCAGATTGGCCGCCGTTCCCGCAAAGAGAAAGATTTGATGTTGCCGAACCTAGCAAACAAGTAGGCCATTTGCTCCCTGGAGAAAGTCCAGCTCCACAGTATCCGAAGATGAGCGATGCACTTGTTGCGGTACCGCAACGACCACAACCCGAACCATTCTACGTCAACCTTCCGCAAACAAGAGTTCCAGAATCAGTTATTCGTGGAAGATCAGATTGGCCGTCGTTCCCGCAAAGAGAAAGGTTTGATGTTGATGTAGGTAGAACGGAAGTAGGGGAAATTGTGGATGG
>JANPFC010000123.1:0-6202 GCA_031423235.1 Chlamydiota bacterium
ATTCTTTGTACTCAGAGATATGCTCACGGATTGCATCTTCGGAGAGTAAAAGCGCTTCCGCTATTGCAGCAATGGACCAACCCTTATCAAACAGCAGGAGAGCCTTGATCCGGCCGCAGATTCTTTTGTCTCGTTCTCGTTGGTGTTGCGCTATGAGCTGAGCCCGCTCAGCATCGCTTAAGAAAATCATGCTCAATATTTTGCATGTCAAGCCAAATTTTTATCAAACCGATTCTTGAATCACGAACGGTATATGTATTTCGTTTTAATTGGATAGTTTATTTTTTTGTCCTGTGTAATTAAAATAATAATTATGATATTATATTTCGTATTAACAACATAATAATACGAGGTAATATGGTTTCCAGGATATTTAACGGTATAAGTAATGCAGTTAGTAAGGTTGCTGAATTTGTATCCCCAAAACAAGGGCAAAAGATCGGTTTAATCACAGATGCGGCGGCGGTCGTGGCAACAGCTGTTGCAGCAACTGTCAGTCCAATTTTCGCATTCCAGCTTGCTGGAACCTACATGTTGGGCAGACATATACATAATACTGAGGTCGAAGAAAATCCAATGCCGCAGTTTACATTCGCTTCTGAAGCACAACTTAGAAAGGCTCCAAACAATCCAGTAAGCATTGCAGCTCCGAGAATAGAGAGCGCAGCTCGCGCAGTAAGACTCATCGACGATGAGGGTCCAACAGCGTTAGATATGCTTAGAGCCGATCGGAATTTAACTGAATACGAGAAAATGCAAATCATTCAGAATAGTCCTGAGGTATACGGCCACCACGGCTTCTAGATCTAATAAAAGCGGGGAATTTCTTCCCCGCTCTAGTACACCGTTTCAAAAGTTTTTGATGTTTCGGCTGACGTGAAAGCTCCCTAGAATCGACGATCGTAAACAGGCTTGTATGTTCTTATACTAGCCCACTTTCCGATCGTCGATTTTAGACAGCTTTCACGCTAGAAATTATTCCAAGAATTTTTGGTAAGGAGCACTAGTTTAGAAATGAAAATCGGCGCTTAACGTCAACCCTTGAATATATAAGTTCCCAATTGTGGCAAGTCCTTGCCGAACAGAAGGGCTTCCGTACCAAGTGTGGAACATGTTCTGGTCAAAAAAGGCCTGGAATCCATAAATTGCTGAAAAATCGAAGTAGTATTTGTCGCAGTAAGAATAAAACCCATAACCCAGACCAATTTCCATGTCGGCGTGCGTTCTGATGCAGCCGAGATCTCTTGCAGTGTTCGCAATCACAAGATGATCATTTGGAAATGGGCCATTGTCTGAGTTGTGTATGCGCGTGTACTGCGTGTAAAGGATATCTGCTTCAAACGATGTAATGAGTCTTATTCCCTTATATATCGTCCAGTTGAGATCAATCCCCATTTCAGGCCCCAAGGACCAAGAATTGGAATTTTGCAGAATATTGGCTGAAGGGACAGAGGCGTGGGTAATTTCTGGGACGGTATTGCCATAATCTACACGCCTTTTTTGCCGAATGAAGGCGCTCCTTAAACCAGCATATGGGTGGAAAGTCAGTTCAGTTCCCACATAATACCAGCGTCCCAATGCAGCTTCGATGATATCCATGTGGACGCTCCAAGAGGAGGAAACAAAGGAAAACTGCGAATCTGAAAGTATTTCACCGCCGCCTACAGTCGGCCAAATTTGATAATAGTCAGTATAGAAGTCTAAGCTTGCAGGAGTCGACTGAAATACCGATGCCTTGCTCCGAAACCAAGTATATTCAGTATGAAGATCCCAATTGTCGTAATCGAACTGGATCCCCATTCCAAGCTTAAATCCTGGGCTGAATGTTGTTCCCGCTTTAATCAACGTATCGTATGCCGAGACCCCGTCATTGAATTGATGGGATAACGCCCCCACTTCCATATTGTCTTGCATCGCTTGCCAATAGGTGAAGCTCGCATCAGCCCACACATCCCAAGAACAAACAGTCGTTATCCCAGCAGGATGGTTATAAGCGGGAACCAAATCGATGCAGGAAATGCGGGGGGAGTCGGTAGAAGAGATCGACGGATCAGAAGAAGTGTTCTCTTTTTTAGACTTTCCCCAAAATGCCACCTCTTTTTGGGAGGCAGCCGCTAGTTGGCTCTTCAAATCGGCCACTTCCTTTTTCACAAATTCGAGCGCGCTGTATTGAGCTTGCTTGTTTTTTACGATCGTTTTTTGAATCTCTTCTTTCGTCTGCTCAGCCTCTATGATTTGTCTTTGCAAAATGATGATTTGCGCTTTGAGATGATCCATCTCGCTGAATTGCGCTTCTGTTCCAGGTTTTGAAACAGCGGCGATTTCTTCATTGCCGCATACGGTATTTAGAGAGAGCAAACAGGTTAAAAGGAGAGTGGTTTTCATCGCTTACCATAGGTTAATCTGGTGCGATGTTAGATGGTAAATATTATTGTTGTCAATAATGCGTCCTCGGCGGGAGTTGAACCTGCGACCTGTCGCTTAGGAGGCGACCGCTCTATCCACTGAGCTACGAGAACGTTGCCGGGGAGTATAATCTCTTTGACATCTTTCTTCAAGGCTCTTAATATTTACGCGAAATTAATATTTTGGAGGCCTTATGGCAGCAGTCGCCCGAGTTGCAAATCAACCAGTGCAGCAGCAACAACCAGCAACCACCCCGTCCACACTTGAGGGTATCATTAAAAAAATCTCTGAAGTCGTCCTTTCTAGATGGGCCATTGTAGTGGCAAGCGCTCTAGCAGCGGGTGCATGCTTCGGCGTAGTGGTCGGCTTAGGCGTTGCCGCAGTCGGCGCTTTGATTGCTATGTTAGTATCGAAAAGGAATGAAGTTGTAGTGCCAGGAGGCGTCGTTCCTGCTCCAGTCGCACAAGTTCCAGGCGATCCGAATAGCCGCGAATACAACGTGGGGATTTTTCAGCAGACGTTGGCGATGATCCAGGAAGGCTTGCGCATCAATCCAGATCAACATAGACAAATGCTCGATGGAGCTAGAGTGGTTCCTGAGATCCGTGCGCGTGCAGAAGTTCGTGGCGCGCGAGCGGCTACGCAATTTATCATTGAGCCTGTCACAACTTACGAAATGACCCGCAGATTAGTCCAGCAGGGACACCGCCCACTCGTTCTTGATATGGCCAACCGGTATACTCGCGGCGGCGGAGTGGTAACTGGCGCAAGAGCGCAGGAAGAAACTGTATGCAGACAATCTAACCTCTATCCTGCACTTGAAAGATTGGAGTATCCGCTTCCAGAAAGAGGGGGCGCGCTTGTTCCTGGAGTCCAATTCTTCAGAGATGATGCGTACAATGTGGTTGAACCTTTTGCGGCAGATGTATTCGTTTCTGCTGCGTACAATTGCAATAGAGCTCACGGAGCTGGCTACGATCGCCCAGGCCCTGAGGAAGATGATGAGTTTTATGCGACTGGAACGCATGCAAAAATCCGGACGATGCTCCGCGCAGCTATTCAGAATGGAAATCGAACTCTTGTATTGAGCGCATTCGGTTGCGGCGCGTTTAGAAACGATCCGAACTTTATTGCTGCTGCCTACAGAGAAATTTTCACTGAGCCTGAATTTGCGGGCGCATTTGATGTCGTTGCATTCGGGATCTATGATCCCCCTGGCGCGGGCCGTCCAAATTGCCCTCTCTTCCAGGAATTTTTTGCGGGCGCTTGATTTTCTAAATTAAACGAAGGTATAGTGGTCAGCATGCAAGCAGATATTGGATTGATTGGACTCGCAGTCATGGGCCAGAATTTGGTTCTCAACATGGCTGACCACGGCTATACAGTGGCTGTCTTTAACCGGACAGCTTCGAAAACAGATGAATTTTTGAAAGGCCCGGCTAAGGGCAAAAAAATCGGCGGCTCCCACGAGCTAAAAGATTTTGTTGCCAATTTGAAGCGCCCCCGAAGAGTCATGCTGATGGTCAAAGCGGGAGATCCTGTCGATGAATTCATCGATCAGCTCGTTCCTCTCATGCAGTCTGGCGATATCATCATCGACGGCGGCAATAGCCACTTCCCCGACACGCAAAGGCGCTATGAAGCGCTAAAAGCAAAGGGGATCCTCTTCATCGGCGCGGGCATTTCCGGCGGCGAAGAAGGCGCACGCCACGGTCCGTCCATCATGCCGGGAGGCAATCCCGATGCGTGGCCCCATATTAAACCGATTTTCCAAGCCATTGCCGCCAAGTCCGAAGATGGCGAGCCTTGCTGCGATTGGGTGGGAGAAGGGGGCGCAGGCCACTATGTGAAGATGGTCCACAACGGGATCGAATATGGGGACATGCAGCTCATTTGCGAGGCCTACGATCTCTTGAAGAAAGGGGGCCAAAAGGATTTGGCGTCCATTTTTACCGCTTGGAATAAGGGAGCGCTCGACAGCTATCTGATTGAGATCACTGCGCAGATCTTTGCCAAAAAAGATACCGACGGCAAGCTCCTATTAGACAAAATTCTCGACGTCGCTGGACAAAAGGGAACCGGCAAATGGACCGGCATCGACGCACTCGATCGGGGAATGCCCCTCACGCTCATTGGCGAGGCTGTTTTTGCCCGCTGCCTCTCCGCTTTGAAGGATGAGAGGGTTGAGGCGAGCCACCACTATGAGGCGCCCGTACACGCCTTTAAGGCCAATCCTGACCAGATTTCCCAAGCTCTCTACGCCTCGAAGATCATCAGCTATGCACAAGGGTTTATGCTCATGCGCACTGCTTCGGTTGAGAATAAGTGGAAGCTCAATTTCGGCTCGATTGCCCTTATGTGGCGCGGCGGATGCATCATCCGGAGCAAATTCTTAGGCAAAATCAAACAGGCCTATGACAAAAACCCCAAACTGGCCAGCCTCCTTGTCGATCCGTTCTTTATCGGTGAAGTGACCCGCTGCATCCCTTCTTGGCGCCAAGTGGTAGCTGAAGGGGCTCTTATGGGCGTACCGCTTCCTTGTTTTAGCACGGCGCTCTCATTTTTCGATGGCTACCGGACTGCACAGCTACCCGCTAATCTCTTGCAGGCGCAGCGCGATTTCTTTGGCGCTCATACATACGAGCGAACAGATAAGCCGCGCGGTCAATTCTTCCATACGAATTGGACAGGAAAAGGCGGCGATGTCAGCTCCAGCACCTATAACGTTTAGCGGAGTTCAATCTAGGCTTCCCTCAGAGCTTTTAGATGTAGTGATGGGCGGTATGGATGGGACTGATCTCTTGCAGGAGTCCCAGAAAGATCCTCTATCAAGAAGAAAAGTTCAGCAGTATTACCTGAGCCAATATCCCCAAACGGCAGGACTTATAGCGACATATGATGCTTCCCAGCCTGATGAAACTCTCTTTTCTAGTCCCAGATCACAAGCATATCTCCATGCTAGGTCCACTTCTTTGGCTGAGAAAACGAATAAGCTAGTAGGCGGATCTGGGCTTGTTGAAAGGGCTGTGGGTCAAAGCTCAGATCTCTATCATGGCGCGCAAGCGGTCATGGCGGCGGGGAGATGGAACAGTAAAGTGATCGGATTGATCCCTTTCTTAAGAAAAATCCCAGCTGCCCGAGATTGCTTAAGCTTAGTTGCACAAACTCCATCCGATTTGGATAAGTTTGGCATTATGAAGAATTGGATTAAAACCCATCCTGATGACGTGTTGAGATTGTCTACCGCAGAGATCATCCGCTGCAGGGTTCAGGATGTACAGGCGTTTGTTAAACCGATTTTCTATGCTCTTCAGGGGAAAGTTTATAATCTCATTCCTAAAGAGATTCAATATTTCACCGGCCTTCAAAAACTCTCATTCTACAACAATTTATTATCTGAAGTTCCTGCTGAAATAGGAGCCCTTCCACTCCTTGAATTGAATCTGGGAGCCAACTTCCTAAGAAAGATGCCTCCGGCCATCCCAACTCTCCGCCGCCTATATATTGCGGAAAATCGGGAACAGCTTCGATTTGAGGATATTGCTCATTTTATCCGAGAATATATCGAAAAAGGGGGCGAGTACATCCAAATCACCCTCGACCTCTGTAATGACCCCAAATATCAAGAGTTGATCGACATGATTGCGTCTTCAGGAACCCACGCTCTCAAATTAGAGCAGAAAGACGGGCATTCTGTTTTCACAATCGAAAAAGTCCTCGAACCCACCCAGCCTCTAGAAGAAGGTTAAAAAGGTTTGCTAAATCTATATATACCCGTTCCACCTCAAACTTACCC
>JANPFC010000124.1:0-18591 GCA_031423235.1 Chlamydiota bacterium
CGATTCTAGCGAGTTTTCGCGCGGCTCAAAATCAAAGTTTCAGGCCGAGCGCAGTATAGGTTACGCGCGCAGGCTAATGGGTGCATTCGCTTTCCCTGATGCAACTGGATAACTCTAAAATTTAGCCTGGGCAGGAAGAGAGGCCGCATTCAACAAGTGTTGTGATTGCATTGCCAAATGTTATGACACCGACAGCCCAAAATGCGGTCTTATCGGCTGCTTCCCAGCTCGGTAAGTATTCCTGCTTTTTGACATATCCATAGATAATAGTGAGTACTGCGCAAGAAAAGATTGAGCAGGTAAAGACGAGATAGGCCCACACATAGAGATCAAAACCGAAAACGGGCTCTCCAAAGGTGGGAAATTCTGGGCATACATGCAGCCCGATCTGTCTAAGAGCAACCATACGGCCGAATACTGCGCTCAAAATGGCCAGTCCGTAGTTCTGGACTTTGATCCCGAATCGGATATTCATGAGGAGAGCTGAGGCGACCCCAATCATTCCAAGCCGTTGGAGAAGACAGAGGGGGCAGGGATCTTCGCTTTTAATATACTGATACGCGAAAGCGCCAAGGAGCACCACAGAGAGGACATAGATAAATATTAGATTTAAAATTCTCTGAAAGCGGGCCATTTTATAACCGAATTTTCAATATGTCAGTAGCGTGATGCATAAGCATGAAGAAGGAGAGGGCAATATTGATAACTATAATAGTGAACGCCGCATGTTCCTTTCTCCAAAGAACAAGCAGCTGAGACGCCAAATAGATTACGAACAAACCGGCCATCATAAGGACGCCCCTTTTTGCCCATCTTAATTAGGAGTTTTTTTATTCGTCAAGAGCTCTTCGAATAGAACGGTCGCTTTCTTTCTCTTTGAGGGCAGCCCTCTTGTCATGGGCTTTTTTCCCTTTGGCGGTAGCGATGCGGATTTTGGCGATCCCTTTTTTGTTGAGGTAGATCGAAAGAGGGATGACGGAGAGCCCCTTTTCTTGGACCATGCGGCGGAGCTGCTCGATTTCCCGCTTGTGCATGAGGAGTTTGCGGGGGCGCCTTTCTTCGTGGTTGAAGACCCCGGTTCCGCCATGAGAGTAGGGGGCAATGCTCGAATTCAAAAGGGTGATGTCTCCCCTTCGAACATCTACATAGGCGTCTTGGAGCGAGCCCCCGTGGTTGCGGAGAGATTTGATCTCGCTGCCGAGGAGGATAATACCCGCTTCGAAAGTATCTAGGATCTCGTAGTCGTGGCCCGCCTTGCGGTTGGATACCAGTTCTGACTTTGGGGGTTCTTTGCTCATGAGTTAAGTTTAACGCTTAGGCTTAAAAAAGCCGAGGAGAAAGAGGAACGCGATAACAGACCAGAAGAGGGGAGGGGGGAGGGGCCAATCGAAAGCCGATAGACCTAGTTTGATACCGATCCAGCCAACCATTAGGTAGGCGCTCCTCTCTAGGCCAGGAAATTTGTCCATTAGCGATCCGAAAAGATCTGCCGCATAGCGCATGCCAAAAATCCCAATCATACCGCCGAAATAGACGATCCAGAGCTTGGAAAAGGAGCCGTTGATGAAGGCAACGCCGGCAACAATAGAGTCTATGGCGAAGACCAGATCGAGAAGCTCTATAAGGAGGACGACCTTCCAGAATGAGTGGATCGGCTTGATTTCCGAGGTCTTATCCTTTTTGGTCATGTAGCGGATAGAGAGATAGATTAGGTAGGCGCCGCCAATAAGTTGAAACCAGATCGATTCTAATAGGGTAGCTACGGCAAGGAGGGCTCCTGCCCGTAGTATAAAGGATGAGGCGATCCCGATAAACAAGGCGCGCCGTCTTAAAGCAGGGGGAAGAGAACGGCTTAAAACACCGAGAACAATCGCATTGTCTGCAGACAAGAGGATCTCTAAAAACGCGAGTGTGAAGATCCGGGGGATGTCGGCAAAGGCAAAGGTCTGTTCAATCATCAAAGAAGAATCTACCAAAGTGGGTTACCGCAAAGCAATCTCTGCCGCGGCAAGTGCCGATTGCCACCATGCCGAGTTCATAGAGCCATTCAAAGATCGTCGCTTTCAGAATCGCTATCTCTTCATCTCCATAAACAGGGAGAGAATACTTCCAATGTTTCCCTGCGCGTTTAAGCATCACAACAGAATGTTCGTTGAGAGGAACAAGGACCCCTTTCAGGAAATCGTCAAAATAGAGCCATCCGCCATGAAGAACCCGCTTAATCGACTTTTCGGCCTCCCTAACATACCGCTCGCCTACGTTGAGACTTAAGATCCGGTTGTTGGCGTTGCGATAGAGGAAGAGAGCCCGGTTTTCTAATGATATATCAAGCCATGCATCGCCAGCCTCTAAAGTGCGGAGTTTGCCATCCGTGTATTCTGCAAGCTTGGTGAGGCACAGCTTCTCAACAGCGGTTGATTTATCAACAGCCAGGGGCTTCTTCTTAGCTTTTAGGAGGAGGTCGCTCATTTTTTCTAAAAAGGCGAAATCGCTCTCTGTGGATCTTTCAATGGGTTCTTTAGGATCGATGCAAGGGGGCTCTGTGGCTCTAAAGAATCTGAGATACTCGTGCCACTCATGGAAGGGGGCTACATACTCAAGCCAGTGATCATCAGCTTTTTCAAAAGTGAGACAGCATGCGAAATTGAATTCTAGAATAAGGATCATTTCCTCAAAATCGCGCCGCTTCAGGTTGTACTTAGATATAAGGTCGCTTGAGGAGACTTTAAAGTCAGGAGCGGAAAAGACATCCTGGATGATCGCATTGAGAGTCGCATCCCCTAAATTCAGCTCATTGAGATAGCGCTGGAATATATGGGGCGTAAGGAGGTATTTTTCAAGGATCGATTCGAAGATATTGTTCGACGTGCGAGGGATCGAGTACCAAATTGGCATGATATGAATGGGTACTTTTTTCAAAAGTCCCTGCAAAAATTCCATATCTGGCTTAAATTGAGGATCGAACCGATTAATCTCGAACTCAAAGTACTTTCTCTTTTCCTTATCTACAGTGATCGCATCATCATTTACAGTAACAAGACCTGTAGAAGAGAGTTTAGTAAGGGAGCCCAAAAGTTGGCTTTCTTCGCATCCAACGGACCGGCAAAGTTTTTTGAATGAAATTTTCAAAGGGCTATAGAGAATCTCTTCGAGGACTTCGATATCAAGCGTAGTAAAATCGGACATCAACATCCGATTTTCAATATCCTGCTGACAGTTGTAGTCGGCCAGGTTGACCTTGTTTTTGCGTGCAGGACTTAGTTCGAGCATTACCTAACCCATTAAGATGAGCACAAATATACCTTAAGATTTAGATTGCTGCAAGCTCGCTCTCAACCGAATGAAGTATTCGAGACGCTTTTTCATTTCCCTCTCAAAACCTCTCTCAACCGGCTTATAAAAGGTTTGTCTTCCCACCTCTTCTGGAAAATACTCGTCTCCGGAAAATCCTTGAGGGGTATCGTGATCGTACTGGTATTCTTTCCCGTAACCAAAATCTTTCATTAGCTTAGTCGGGGCGTTGAGAATGTGTTTTGGCGGGTCTAAGTGGCCTGTTTCCGAGGCGATCTTCCGAGCTTCTCCGTAGGCGGTATAGACGGCATTGCTTTTTGGGCAAAGGGACAGGTAGACGACGACTTGAGCCAAGGCTAACTCCCCTTCCGGGGATCCGAGCATGTTAAAGACATTCCACCCATTCAGGGCAACTCCAAGGGCCTCCACATCGGCAAGTCCAATGTCTTCCGAGGCCATCCGGATCAGCCTTCTTCCCAGGTAAAGGGGGTCTTCGCCGCCTTCTAGCATACGGGCAAACCAGTAGAGAGCCGCATCAGGATCTGATCCGCGGATTGATTTGTGAAGAGCGGAAATTAGGTTGAAGTGCCCTTCTTGATGCCGGTCGTAGAGAGCCGGTTTTTTCTGGATCGACAGCCCCTGCTCCAGATTCTCGATCAGATTCAATAAATGTCTTGCATCGCCTTGCGAATAGGCGATGAGGGATTGCCGTTCTTCAGGGGACAATTTCAAGGGGCGCACTGTCAATTCGTATCTGTTCACGATCTCTTCAAGAGAGTCATCGCTCAAGGGCTCGAGCTTCAAAACGCGCAGCCTAGATAAAAGGGCGTTATTGAGAACAAACGAAGGATTCTCAGTTGTGGCTCCAACTAAAACAAGACTGCCGTCCTCTAAGAAGGGGAGGAAAATATCCTGCTGAGCCCGGTTGAACCGATGGATCTCATCGACAAATATCAGAGTTTGCCTGTTGAAAAGGGGAGTGTCGTGCCCTTCCTTAAGAATTTTCTTTAACTCCGTCGTGCTGTTGAAAACGGCGCTTAGCGAGACAAAGGGGAGCTGAAAACTCTGCGCGTAGAGTCTAGCAATGGTCGTTTTTCCGCATCCAGGCGGTCCAAAAAGCAAGAGCGAAAGCGGTTTTCCGCTCTGAACAACACGTCCAATTGTGTGAATCAGATCTTTTTGTCCGGACACATCGGAAAGATTTTTCGGACGCAATTTTTCTGAAAGTGGAATCATATTTTATCAGAATATCGCAAAATGTGTGTTTTGTTCATATATATTCGCATCTTACTTATAAACAAACTTTTACAACCACCGCATTTTCGTAAAGTCTTTAAAACCAATATTTTGGAAAAAACGGGCAGTTTTTGTACCATATTTTCATATTTTAATTTTTTTTTCTACATTTAAATTTTCTTGAAAATTGCCCTCAGAATGGTTTCTGGAATAGATTTTAATTACTACAATGCGTTTCAAAAGTAAAGATAAAGACATAAGATGTTTGTAATTATTACTAAAAAATTATATACTTAAGTTTGTAAGGATGATTTAGAGCGCGGGGTTTCTCGCCGAAGATAGGAAAAGTCCTGTTCGAAATGAGCTCTTCTCACTTACATTAAGGAGGAAATTATCATGGTTAAACGCAGAAAAAGAGCTTCTAAAAAAGCTCACAAGAAAACAAAGACAAAAGCACGCCGCAAAACAAAAACACGCCGTGTAAAAGCTCGCAAATCTTCTAAAAGAAAAGCGCCAAAAAGAAAATCTAAAGCCAAAAAAGCTAGCAAAAGAAAAGCGAAAGGCCGCAAAACACGCAGACGCCGCAAGTCTCCTGCAGTTGCCGCTATCATGGCTCAAGAGTAAGCTAAAAGCTTAACAGTCTATGTTTTAGATCGAGCCAGGCCTCAAGGCCGGCTCGATTTTTTTTATCTAAATCCACCCTCAAACGCAAATTCAGACACTTTCTTACGGCTTGACGGAACCTCTTTTGCTAGTAGCTCGGGGGATAGGCTCTCCTTTGGAGCTCTTTTGCCGATGGCGAACATGGCGAGAACTTCAAATTCATCGGGCACTTTGAGAGCGCTCTTAGCTTTTTGGTAGTCAAAGCCTTGCATTCCATGGACGACTAGGCTCCTGGAAGCTCCCTCTAAAGCGAGGTTTTCCCAGGCGGCCCCAGCATCCAAACTATGCGTAGGGGAGGGTTTTTTGTTTTTTTCGAAGAGTTTCTCAGAGACAACAAGGCCCAAAACGGCCGCTTTATCGCACCAGCTCTTATTGAAGTCGACAAGGAGATCGAAGAATTTGGGCCAGTGGGAGGTTTCCCGAATAGCATAGAGAAATCGCCATGGCTGGATATTATAGCAAGAGGGGGCCCATCTTGCCGCTTCGAAGAGAGACATGAGTTCCTCATGGCTGATCTTTTCTCCGGACATGGCTCGAGGGGACCACCGATTCAGGATGAGCGGGTTGATCGGATGATCTGATTTTCTATGAGGGTCCAACATAATTACTGCTCCTCTTTGAATTCTGGGTGCCATGACGGTTTTCTAAAGCGATAGATCAAGTATGGGATTAGGGACATTATGAAAATCCCCACGATCAAAAAGCCTTCATAGAAAAAGAGGCTGCCCACTTCCAATTGTCCAGGGGGGATAAATCCCATGAAAAAAGCGAATATGGAGCTGAGGACTCCTAAAGAGCCGACAAACCAGATGCCGGGCATATGATAGGGGATTCGATATGGGCGCGGGACATCGGGGTGGCTGTAGCGGAGTTTAATCGCAGCCAGGAACATGATGATATACATCATCAGATAGAGTTGGACTGAGATCGCGCTTAAAATCCAGAAAGCACTGCTCGCAGACGGCATCAAGAGAAACACGAAGGCGGCAATAGTCACGATTACAGCTTGGAATAGGAGAAGATGGGAGGGCATTCCGTGCTTATTGAGCTTTTGGAAAAATGGGGGTAAATCGCCGTGCTTGGATGTTGCGTGCATAGAGCGGATTGGGCCAAGGATCCAAGCGTTGAGTTCTCCCACCGCGCCGAGAACGATCATCAGTCCGAGGGGGACGATCATCCAGCTTAAATGGAAGTGTCCTAAAAAGAGGGTGAAAGCCTCCATCAGGCCGGAGACCAAGCTAATCTTATCCTTCGGGATCATAATAGCAATCGCTAGAGCTCCAATCGAATAGAGGAGGAGGGAAACGATGCCGGCGATCAAGATGGACCGGGGGAATGTTTTTTGCGGATTTTCCACTTCTCTTGCATGGGCTGCGGAAACTTCAAGTCCGCCAAAGGCTAAAAATAGCCCTGTCAAGAACACCAGGTTTTGGATGTCATGCATCGGAGGAATGAGGGAGCCTACAGTAAACTCGATTTGGAGCGGATTTCCCGACGCGATCCAAACAATCCCAAGGACAATCAGTAGAAGGCCGGGGACGATTGTCCCGCAAATAACGCCGATCGCGCTAAACCAGCTGGATGTTTTTAGGCCGAAGTAGTTGAACAGTGTAAATCCCCAAAACCCAACTAACGTGCAAGTAACGAGATATGTCTTATTATTGGCCAATTCAGGATCGAACAAAAAGGCCAAAGCGCTGGCGGAGAAGGACAAAATGGCGGGAAACCATGGAACGCTGTGGATCCACTGCATCCAGATAGCGAAAAAGCCCCAGCCGGGTCCGAACGCTTCTCTCACCCAAATATAAACGCCGCCCGTTCTGGTCCACCCGGTGGCCAGTTCAGCTGAAATAAGTCCCGCTGGGAACAAAAATACAACTGCAACCAACAGATAGAAGAAGGATGAGCCGAATCCGTATTCGGATACGATGGGTAAGTTTCTCAGCGAAGTCATCACCGCGAGATTGAGCAATGCGAGGAGTGGAAGGTTTAAAAACCTACGCGTTTGTTTTTCCATCCCTTTACGTATATATGTTTTCTTCTTATAGTTCAATTTTTAAAGGAGAGGTGGCAAATGGCGAAAGTTAAAAAACCAGTACGAAAGGTCAAATCTCTGCTCGAGTTTCTGAAGTCGCTGCAAGGCGAGGATCAGATCCATGACGACCATGGAGCAGTAATCATCGGGCGTAGAGACCGAAAGCCCGAAATACCCGACGAAAAGAAGGATTAAATATTCAGTTTCAGATATAGACCTATAAAAAGGTGGTCCTATGGCTTTAGAGATATCCCGTCGCGAAGTTTTGAATAATCTCATCCGATTCAAAGACACCCTGTCCGAAATGCGTGGAGACAAAGAAGGTCACGAAGAGCATCTGCCAGCGGAAAAAAAGGAAGACCGTAAATATAAAGTCCTTATGAATCGAAAAACCGGGGATATGCGCTTCGCCCAAAGAATCAGTTCATTTGAGCACCATATTGCAAGAAAAGGGACAAAGAAAGAGTCTCCAGAGGATTGGAAAGAGATTCAGATCATTGTCCATCAGACAAATAAACATGAAGCTGTTCATTTCGAGGTGCTGGATGCTCATAACCGTTCGTTAAAGCCTTCCGAGCTAGAGCCCCTGGCGTGGAGAATTGCAAGCGAAACGTTGGACATCCTCAACCACAAAGCAGAAGAGGTAAAGGGTCAGCTATTGGACATGCTTCCAGAAGAGGCTGTGCTACACGACTTATCCTCCATTCACATCTCCTCAATGAAGGATCGGATTAACGATCTTCCTGGATGGCTAGGTTCCATTAGCCGTATTGAGGCAGAACAGATGCTGGATGGAAAACCAGAGGGGACCTATCTCTTGCGCGAAGGGGACGAGCTGACTATTGCCATCTCATTCCACTTTCAAGAAGAAAACCACCTTCACATCCACCCCTATCTAGTGACTGTTGTAGAAACCGAGGGAAAGATCTCCGACATTCTCCTTCTCCAAACAAGCAAAGGGTGGATCCTATACTTCGATGATCCGAACCTCAATGATAAGGCTCTATATGAGTACTTTCCATCTCCGCAAGCTCTTTTGCATCATATCAGCAAGCAAGCTAAGCGCCCGATTTCTTAACGCTTCCAATGGATGGTTCTTGCGAGGAGGTATAAAAGCATACCGCCGCTTAGGACGGCTAATATGGCAGGCATCCCTTTTCCAGTTATCGAATAGCGTATCGCGAATGTCGCAGTCAGGCCTAATGTGAGAACCAGTGCAGCGTAAGAACCGGTGCGCATCTTAAAATACATCAAGATCGAGCTGATCACCAAAAGGATTCCAAATCCCCCGCCTACATAAAGAGAGATCATACTTCCCCCTTGTTGGTAGCCCATGTAGCCTAAACCCGTGATGATGAGTCCGTATATTAGAACGGACCACGCTGTTGCTTTCTTTGGCATTTGAATTCCTTAAGTTTTAGACATACATGTTACCATATTTAGACCGACTAAATAAAACACCCAGAGCAGGGGAAAAAGGAAGAGTAGGCCTGAAATCCGCTCCCGTTTCCAGAAGAGTAGAGTAGCGAGGAGGGTATTGCACCATAGAAGAAGTAGGGCAACCAGAGAAAGGAGGGATTGCTCTAGGACAAAATAGCTAACGCTCCAAGCTATCTGAAAGAGAAATTGGGCCGAAAATACCGAGAGCTCAAGTTTTATAACGCGTAAGGAATACTTACGCCATAGAGCCCACATCCCAAAGCTAAGCGAAATGAAGTAGAGGGTTCCCAATAAATTCGTTGTCAGTCCGGAAATCACTTCGAAGCCCAGGCAAATTAATACATATATGCCTAAACCTACAATTTGTTCCGGACGCGTTCTGTGGCTAGACTTCCCCAGAGAAAAGGATAGGGAGTCTGGTTGCGATTGGTCAATAGTCATAGTAAAGGTTTATCTGATCTGCCAATTTTTTTCGAAAGATTTCCACTCTTTTAAAGATATTGCAAAGAATTGCCTCTGTCAATAAACTAGTAGAGATGAAAACTGAGATCCTTAAAAGCTTTGATTTATCGCTTGCTGTTGCCTCTTTGAAAAGGGGAGAGCCTATTATTTTCCCGACCGAAACGGTCTATGGGCTTGGCGCTCCTATTTTCAATGAAGATGCGATCAGGCGTGTGTTTGCAATCAAGGGGAGGCCTTTGGACAATCCATTAATTGCCCACATCGCCTCTTTAGAGGAGGCGTGTCAATTATCTGATAGTCTTAGCGCTGATTTCTACACTTTAGCTGAACATTTTTGGCCAGGCCCTCTTGCGATCGTTGTGAAGCGCCGCGAGGAAGTTCCAGCCCTTGCATCCGCCGGACATCCGACGATTGCGATTCGGATGCCATCGCATATCATAGCGAGACGGCTGATAGAGGGGGTGGGTCAGCCTCTGGTTGCTCCCTCAGCGAATCTATCTGGCCGCCCCTCTCCGACACGTCTTGAAGATGCTTTGGAGGATCTAGTTGGGAAGGTCCCGTTTGCCATTGATGGGGGAGAGTGCGATGTGGGAATTGAGTCGACGGTGATCAGCCTATATAGCTCAGTGCCGACCCTTCTTCGTCCCGGAAAAATAACCAGAGAACAGCTTGAAGAGGTTCTAGGACAGAAGGTCGAGATTGCCAGCCCAACCAGCCCCACCCTATCGCCAGGGATGAAGCACCGCCACTATGCACCGAAGGCCCCCATACGGCTTGTCTTCAAAAAAGAGGAGCTGCAGGGCTCCTTTATCCAGCCCAATGCCAAGTCATTCTATGCGCAGCTACGAGAGGCTGACCGATTAGGGGCCTCTGAGATCCAGATCTATTGCGATCCCGTAATGCAAAAAGACGAGGGGCTTATGAATCGACTGTTGCGCGCTGCCGGCCAAATCGTTTAAAGTAAAAGTATGAGCGATAGAGTCATTGAACCTTCGGAAATTATCCTTGAGCACCCGAATCAGCCCAAGGAGAACATCACCCAAGTCAATCCGTGGATCCGGTGTATCGCGAGGTTTTTTGACTACTCCCTATTTTTCCTTCTCCTACTCTCAACCAGAAAGTTATTCCACGGACAGCTCCCATTCGGCAAATTAGAGAGGCTCATCCCCTTTGAGTTTTTTGTCTGGATTCCGATTGAAGCGCTTCTCTTGTGGTCTTTGGGCACAACCCCGGGCAAGTTTTTCCTTAAAACCAAACTGAAAGCAGGAAAGAAAGGGAAACTCGATTTCCTTGCAGCCCTCCGCCGCAGCTTTGCCGTTTGGTTTAGAGGTCTTGGAATGGGGATTATCGGTCTGAACTTCTTCTGTCTAATGATCGCCTATAATAAACTCAAACTCTTTAAAATTACGAGCTGGGATCGGGATGATCACATTCAAGTTACCCACTATCCGATCGGCAAGTGGAGGCTCTATCTTGCGGTTTTTGTTGCAGTGGCTGGCATTTTATACTATTACAGGGAGAAAAACCTCGAGTTGAAAAATGTCTCAGGAATCGTTCGACCCGTCGATGAATATTCTCCGTCGCCGTGCATTGCAGTTGGATTACATCTTTCAACCCAAAACAGTTGCGGTGATCGGTGCGACCGAAAATGAGGGGAGTGTAGGCCGGACGGTCATGCACAACCTTCTTGCCACCCCCTTCGGCGGCGAAGTATTCCCTGTAAATCCTAAAAGGCCGTCTGTTCTTGGAGTCAAGGCCTACCCAGATCTTAAAAGCATCCCTAAGAAAATCGAACTCGCTGTAGTCGTCACTCCAGCAAAAGCTGTTCCCCAGATCATCAGCGACTGCGCTGATCTAAAGATTCCTGCCGCGATCATCATTTCTGCTGGTTTTAAAGAGATGGGGGCTCCGGGTATTGCCCTAGAACAGCAAATTTTGGCTCATGCCCAAAGAGGAAAGATGAGGATCATCGGCCCCAATTGCCTCGGGGTGATGAATCCAAATACAGGGCTGAATGCTACTTTTGCGGCAGGGATAGCGCACAAGGGCAAGATCGCCTTTATTTCTCAATCTGGGGCCCTATGTACTGCGGTTCTCGACTGGAGCCTCCGCGAAAAGGTTGGCTTTAGCGCTTTTGTTTCGATCGGATCGATGGTCGATGTAAACTGGGGCGATTTGATCGACTATTTTGGGAATGATCCTGATACAAAAAGCATCTTGATCTACATGGAAAGCATCGGAGACGCAAGAGCCTTTTTATCAGCAGCTCGGGAAGTCTCTTTAACCAAACCAATTATCTTAATCAAAGCGGGAAGATCTGCAGAATCGGCAAAAGCGGCCGCTTCCCATACAGGGTCTCTGGCTGGCAGCGATGAAGCTTTGACTGCTGCGTTAAAGAGGGTAGGAGTTTTGCGCGTTGATACGATAGCAGATCTCTTTAGCATGACTGAAGTTCTGGCTAAACAGCCCCGTCCTAAAGGACCGCGTCTCATGATTGTAACCAATGCGGGCGGACCTGGAGTGATTGCAACCGACGCTCTGATTGCGAACGGAGGGAAGCTTGCAGAACTCGGGGCCGAAACCATGGATGCCTTAAATAAACTCCTTCCAGCACCTTGGAGCCGCAACAACCCAGTTGATATTTTAGGCGATGCGAGTGCGGAAATTTACTCAAAGGCGATTGAAATCGTGGCAAGAGATCCCCATTCCGACGGGATTCTCGTCATTTTGACGCCTCAAGATATGACCGACTCGACAGGGACAGCAGAAAAATTAACCCCCTTTGCCCACCTTGACAAGCCCATTCTGGCTAGTTGGATGGGAGCAGACAGCGTGAAGAAAGGCGATGAAATTCTGACACATAATGGGATCCCCACATTTGAGTTCCCCGACGTCGCCTGCAAGACATTTGCCACCATGTGGAAATACACCGATAATCTCAATGGGATTTATGAAGTGCCGCTCAATGTGCAAACTGATGCCGCCTGCCCCATCAAACACAAAGCGCTCATACAAATTATCGAGCAGGCTCGCTTAGAGAATAGGACGATTCTTGATGAGGTGGAGTCGAAGCAGGTATTAGAGGCTTACGATATTCCTTGCGTACCTACTCGTGTCGCAAAGAGCGCTGAAGAAGCCGCTCAGCTTGCTAAAGATATGGGATTCCCAATAGTGCTAAAGGTCTATTCTCGGACTATCACCCACAAAACCGACGTAGGCGGTGTGAAACTCAATCTTCAGAATGGCGACGCTGTAAAAAAAGCTTATGACGAGATCTACGCCTCAGTCAAAAAACTAGCGGGAATCGAGCACTTTCAGGGCGTTACTGTTCAACCCATGATCAAACTAGAGGGGTATGAGCTCATTTTAGGAAGTACCATTGATGACCAGTTTGGCCCCATTCTCCTTTTTGGTTCCGGCGGACAACTTGTCGAAGTGTATAAAGACCGCTCGCTTGCCATCCCTCCTCTCACGACCACATTGGCTCGTCGGATGATGGAGCAAACCAAAATCTATACGGCTCTTCATGGAGTCCGCGGCAGAAAATCAATTGATCTTGCCAAATTGGAGGAGATTCTCGTTCAATTCAGCAACCTAGTTGTAGGCCAGCCGTGGATCAAGGAATGCGATATCAATCCTCTCCTTGCATCGCCTGACAAACTGATCGCTCTAGATGCGAGGGTCATTCTCCACGATTCCAAAACGAAGGAAGAAGATCTCCCAAAACTAGCCATCCGTCCCTATCCGGTTCAATATGTGGAGACTTGCCTTCTCAATGATCAGACCCCCGTCACAATCCGCCCTATCCGTCCAGAAGATGAGCCAATCATCGTCCAATTTCATAAAGACCTTTCTCAAGAAACGGTTCGCCAGCGTTACTTGAAAACGGTGAATTATAACGATCGGGTGGCCCATGACAGAATGATACGAATTTGTTTTAATGATTATGATCGGGAAATTGCCTTGATTTTAGCACGCGATCAAGAAATCCTAGGCATCATCCGCCTCACTAAAATTCCTGGGACTCTCGATGCAACCTTTGCTCTCTTGGTTAAAGATCAGTGGCAAAACAAAGGGATTGGAACAAAACTCATGCAGAAGGTTCTGGAAGTGGCCAAATCTGAAAAAGTGCAAATGATCTACGCAGAGATGCTCGACGAGAATTTTCAAATGCAAAAGTTGTGCAAGCGTTTTGGCTTTACGCTAGTATCGAAAGGCAGGCTCATTTACGCTCAGCACGATTTAAAAGCCCTGTAGATAGTGCTTCCGATTGCAAAAGAGGCAACGAGAGGGATGGATTGAAACGTGAAACCTCCAGCCGCACCAGCCGGAAGCATCCGGATTAAGGCGGCCATAGCCCCCACGATCGAAAAAGTGGAGTTGCAAAGCGTGACAATTTCATTTTGGTCTCTTACCGTAAGATCAGGCTCAACCGAGTAATGGAGCGCGAGTCCCGATGCAGCGCCCAGGAAAAGAAAGAGCGGTGAAAAAATCATAAGAACCAGAGTCGATACGGCAAAAGCTATCTTTGCAAAGTGCTTATCGATGAAAGGAATTTCAGGCTCCGCATCGACACGAGGCAGCCTAGCTGGATTTACATTTGCAGCCATTCAATATCTCCATACTTATAGGTCATCTCTCTAGCTAGTGTATCGAGCATGAGAGCAACCGTTGGGGTTCCTTTAACCGAATTGCCAACTGTTTCGGCTGAGAAGGGGAGTAATCGGTCCAAGACGGCACCTTGGTAATGGACATAGGGCTGATTCGAAATCGCTAAACAAGTTGCAGGATGAGGATCTGTCTTTAGCCAGGCGTTAATCGTATCGAGCGTGTTCGGCCTCCTCTCTCCTTTCATAGGAACTTCAATGAAAAGGACGGAAACATCTTTAGGCAGATCGGAATGCTCATAAACCCACCTCACCATTTCCGATTCAATTCGAAGGTGGGGAAGTTTTTCTTTCTCAGAATCTAGAAGGGGACGTTCTCCGCTCAAGAATACCAACTGGTCAAACGAGATTCCGCAAGAGACGAGATAATCGACCCGATCCTGGACCCGAGATAGGAGGGCTCCTAGAACCAGGACAGTCTCATAGTGCGTTTTCGAGGGTTTGATTTCGTCTATCATTCCCATCTCTTGCAAAAGAGGCCAAACCTTGGAGCGAAGCTCTTCAAACTTAGTCTCAAATTGCCACCGCTCTTTTCCCTGCTGCATCCAGAGCCGTTGGATGGTCTGCAGTATTTCTTCTTGGGAAGATGATGCGGGGATGTCGAAGAGACGATATAGATCTTCCTGCGGTTTTGCGAAGAGGAAGAAAGGGACTAGAAAAATGAGGATCCATTTCATGTCCATAAATTCTATCAAGGGTGCTAAAAAATATCTACATGGTTTACACTAAATTTTTTTGAAACAAGGACAATCATGAAAAACGCTCTCTATATGGGTATTGCGATCTTTGTCGGGTTTGTTTTTTGGATGCTGCCCGAACCCGATGGAGTTCACGAGAATGGATGGAATCTGTTCGCCATCTTCGTCTCCACGATGATCGCTGTGATTTTGCGCCCCCTTCCGATGGGTGTGATCGCCATATTGTCCCTCACCTTTGCCGTTGCGACTAACGTCCTCTCCTTTTCCGATGCATTCAGCGGCTTCAGCAATGAAGTTGTTTGGCTTGTCGTCTTCGCGTTCTTTGTCGCTCGGGGATTCATTGCCACTGGCCTTGGAAACAGATTGGCCTATAAGATCATGAGCATACTTGGGAAAAATAGCCTCGGACTTGGGTACGGGCTTGTCGCGACCGACCTCATATTGGCCCCTGCCATCCCAAGCGTAACAGCTAGAGTGGGCGGTATCGTCTACCCGATGGTCAAATCCCTTGCAGAAGTTTTTACAGGAGCTTCCCACGACCCTAAAATGGGCGGCTTTTTAGCTTTGACCGCATTCCAAGGTTCAGCTGTAACAAGCGCCATGTTTTTGACCGCCATGGCCGGCAATCCGCTGATTGCAGAAATCGCCAGGGGACAGGGGATTGATATTTCTTGGGCCGGCTGGGCCGTTGCTGCCATTGTGCCTGGACTGATTAGTTTGATTGCCATTCCGTATATTCTATTCCGCCTGATCAACCCAACCATACGGCAAACTCCCCATGCTAAGGAGATGGCTGCAGAAAAGTTGAAGCAAATGGGTCCCATGAAACCAAAAGAGTGGATCATGTTTGGCACCTTTTTCCTCCTGATCTTCCTCTGGATTATCGGCCCCTTCATTGACATGAAAGCCACGGTCGCAGCAATGATCGGTTTAGTCATCCTCCTCCTTAGCGGCATTCTCAAGTGGAAAGATGTCATAGAAGAGAGCAGCGCCTGGGATACCTTTATTTGGTTTGCTACGCTCGTCACTCTCTCAGGCTTTCTCAATAAATTCGGCCTAACCACTTGGTTTAGCGAAGCTGTAGTAAGCAATATCTCGGGACTAGAATGGATTGTCGGCTTCATTATCGTTGCCCTGATCTACTTCTACAGCCATTACTTTTTTGCCAGCAGCGTGGCCCATATCGGGGCTATGTATGCCCCGCTTCTCATTGTTTCCATAGCTCTAGGAACGCCTCCGGAGCTTGCCGTTCTAACACTCGCATTTTTTAGCAATCTCTATGCAGGCTTGACTCATTACGGATCAGGACCCGCTCCAATTTTATTCGGAACCGGTTATGTCTCAGTCTCCACATGGTGGAAGATGGGCTTTATCATCAGCGTCGTGAACATCTGCATTTGGATGATTTTCGGCGGACTTTGGTGGAAAATTCTCGGCCTCTGGTAAGAGTTTTAAAAAAATCTTGCAAGAATAATCTTATCTTCTCATAGTCCGAAATAGATAGAACCCAAGGTGACTATGTCGAAGCTCCTACTAACTACGGCTCTCTTATTTCTAACTGTCTCTTGCAACAATATCAGCAAACCACACTTAAGACAGACCGCTCAAGAAGAGCCTGACTACTCCGAAGACAACAATTACCCTCAAGACACAGAATATTCTCAGTGGGCAGGTCCAGGTTGGTATTGGGGCGTCTATATCAACAATGAAAATGATTACTGGAATCACCACAATAACAACAATAACAACTACAATCGCAATAACAACAATAACTCCAACCGAAACAACAATCGCGGCAATAACAATCAGAGGCCTGATCAACGGGGCGATCGCGGCGGTCGTGGAGATGGGGGTGGGCGCGGTGATGGCGGCGGCGGACACGGCGGCGGCGGGCATCGATAATTTATTTAAAGAAGGCAATAAATGAAAAAACTTCTCTTTTTCTTATGTATGTTAACAGCTGGAAGCTCCCTTTCAGCTATGGTTCGAGCTGGCGTAGACGTGGGTCCAGACGCAGGCTATTACAATGGTTGGTATGGTCCTGGCGTTTATTACGGGGTCTACTATAATGACTATCCAGCTTATTACGCTTGGCAAAACCAATATTATTATGGCGGCCCTGCTTATTGGCGCTACAACCACAATAATAGATGGGGTAACAACTATTATCGGGGCGGCGGCCATGGGGGCGGACATCATCGCGGCGGAGGCGGCGGCGGTGGACATCATCGCGGCAGTGGCGGTCATCGCGGCGGACACCATTAATTCCTAGTCACCAAAATCTTCTCGGAATATACTCGTTTCTTCGAGGCGCGTATGTTCCGAGAATTCATTCCAAAATCCTATCTCTATCTTCGATCAGGCTACAAGGCCGTTACCTTTCGCAAAGATCTACTTGCTGGAATCACGGTAGGCATTATCGCTTTGCCGCTGGCTATGGCATTTGCTATCTCATCGGGAACAACTCCTGAAAGAGGGCTTTTCACTGCTATCATTGCTGGATTTGTGATTTCCGCACTCGGCGGAAGCCGCGCTCAAATCGGAGGCCCCACAGGTGCATTCGTTGTTATAGTCTACGATATCATGCAAAGAACAGGCTACGAGGGACTCGCCATTTCAACCTTGCTGGCGGCGATTTTCCTTGTCCTGATGGGCGTTTTTAAACTCGGTTCATGGATAAAATATGTCCCTCATCCGCTCGTTACCGGTTTTACAACAGGGATCGCAGTCATCATTTTCTCCTCGCAGATCAAAGACTTTTTTGGACTGAATATGGGAGTTCCTCCCGCCGATTTCGTAGACAAGTGGGCGGCTTACTTTGGGGCCTTTTCCTCTCTCCACTTACCCACATTCCTATTAGGCGCTGGGACATTCGCTGTTATTCTAGCTGTACGCAAGTTCATCCCCAAAGTTCCCTGGGGCATCGCTGCGATCGTCATTGCGACACTGGTTTCCTACTTTCTAGATCTTCC
Organism: Chlamydiota bacterium; assembly: GCA_031423235.1. GTDB lineage: Bacteria > Chlamydiota > Chlamydiia > Chlamydiales > SM23-39 > REEB52. The sequence continues at coordinate 17,465 of JANPFC010000124.1, forward strand.
AGTTGAAACGATTCAGTCTAAATTCGGCCAAATACCGAGTCAGCTCCCAATCCCATCTTTTCCATCGCTCCACATTCCAGAAGGGAAACTCACTGAAATCGTCATGGACGCAGTCACTATTGCATTTCTAGCTGGCATCGAATCCCTATTATCGGCAGTGATCGCCGATGGGATGATGGGGAGCCGGCATAAGTCCAATTGTGAATTGGTAGGTCAGGGGATTGCAAATTTCGCCTCGATCCTTTTTGGCGGCATACCCGCAACAGGAGCTATTGCCCGCACCGCAGCCAACATCAAAAGCGGAGCCCAAACTCCGGTAGCTGGAATGATCCATGCGATCACCCTCTTCCTAATCATTCTCTGTTTCGCCCCGATTGTAAGCCAAATCCCTTTAACAGCGCTAGCTGCAGTCCTCATTATGGTTGCCTGGAACATGTCTGAAATAGGCCACTTCATCCGCCTGATAAAAGCCCCGATAGGGGATATGACTATCCTTGCCGCCGCGTTTCTCCTTACAGTTTTTGTAGATATCACTGTTGCGATCACTATTGGAATGATTCTCGCAAGCTTCCTATTCATGAAACGGATGAGCGATTGTTCCAAGACAGTGTCCCTCACGAGTCTTTTTAAAGAACCACTTTCCGAATTCCCAGAAAAGTACGATCCGGACGCAATCGTTCGGAAGAAAGTACCTCCAGGCGTGGAAGTTTATGAATTACAGGGGCCTTTCTTTTTTGGCGCTGCAGACGTTTTGAAAGACATCCTGATGGGATTAGAAAAACCGCCCAAAGTTTTCATACTTCGTATGAGACATGTCCCCATGATTGACGCATCGGGGATGAATGCCCTTAAAGAGTTCTATCACAAATGTAAAAACAGTAAGACAACGCTGCTGTTATCAGGGATTAAAGGGCAAACAGAGACAGACCTAGAAGAGTTTGGCCTAACTCATCTAATTGGGAAGTCCCACATATTCTCCCACATCGATACTGCGCTAGCTAAATCTGAAGAGCTAATCTGAGAAATACAGGGGTCTTTTTATTAGCTGAGTTTTAAGCCAATCCCGCCTATATACCGAAAAAAGTTCAAGAATCGAAAAATATTTTTTTACCACCCGCGAACAGGGT
>JANPFC010000125.1:0-7532 GCA_031423235.1 Chlamydiota bacterium
TTTAGGCGCTTTGAACCCGCTCATCGGCCAATTTTTGAATCACGCTAGGTATCTCACCCGAACCTATTTAATTCTCGGTGAGCCAATCGACAATGAGATTGTCGAGCCAATAAAACCCCTTTTTCCCTTCAGACGTCCCAAGATAGCCCATGTGCCCCCCCTTCTTCGTCTTAAAAAGGCTCACATTCGAAGGGAGATCGAACTTATCTAATGATTCAGGAGAGATAATCGGATCATCTTTCGATAGTAGAATCTTGCAGGGAATCGCAATGTCGCCAACTACATGGGATGCGCTGCATTTATTGTAATAGTCCATCGCGCTTGAAAAGCCATTAATGGGCGCCGTATAGATCTGATCGAACTCATAAATCTTTAAGCCTCTAGGCAAATACACACGCGGCAAATCCTTGAACTTATTATGCCGGTAATGAACTTCAGCTCTTAAGTGCCGGTAAAAGTACTTCTCATACATCGCATTCACCGGCTCCCCGATCATTTGGACGCTCGAATAAAGCTCCACCGGAGGACTCACTGCGATCGTTTTCTTTATAAATGGATGGGCGAGAGTTCCTAATTCACCTGTTAATTTCAGAGCAATATTGCCGCCGAGGGAAAACCCGACTAGGGCAATCGGCGAGTCTGGGTGCTCAAGTTTTAAAGCCTTAATACACTCAAAAACATCATCGCTCTGTCCGCTATGATAGCTAGTCTTCGATAACCCCCGCCCAGAACCGCAGCCGCGCATGTTGTACCTAACCGCCCGAATCCCTAAAGGGGTGAGCCGATTGGTCATTCTGACTAGGTAAGGAGACTTATGGGAGCCGCAGAGACCGTGAATGAAAAACACAGTTAAATCGGTCGGCTGCCACTCGCGAGGCGTAGTGATCTCAAGAGAGATATTGTCGCCATTTGCAAGCGGAACCACCTTCTGCTTAGACGGCGGCTCAAAGAGGAAATTCAATACAGAACTGAGGATGGTTTGCTTATGTGGGTCATCGATAAATGGAAAAGGATCAAACGGCAATTCCTGACTCACGCCTAACTCCACGGCTACAGTCTTATGATAAACAATCGGCCATTATTTTTCCCTCACAAACGGAAACCCCTTAACGAGAGGAATATCATAAAATAGGACTAATGATTCTTCCCCGGGGTTGCGCCTCCCGATGCTCGCATTGGATAGGTGGTAGAAGTGAAAGCCTAGCCGGTGCCAATCGGAAAACTGCCAGGCGAGCTCGACCCCTGAGCGGAATTCAATCGGGTACCCGAGATTTTTCCCCTTCCCTGGAGTGAAGTATCCGGCAGCAAATCCTGGAGCAAAGTGAATGTGATCGAAAAAGAGGAGATCGAAATTGATGCCGAGGTACCCATAAAAGGCTCCCTTAGCCGTAGCCATCACACCGACAAGGGGACGGAACTCCAGGTACTTGTTGGGAGATTTAAGGCATTTGAGATGAAATTTATATTCGATTTCGAATTCAAACGTCCGATACCTCTCCCGATACAAATCATAGGCTCCGATGCCGAATGAGAGAAGATCAGGGGGGTGATTTCCCGCAAAAAGTGATGAGACAGACGCAGCTATCGCCAAAAGAAATTTCCGCAAATGCTCCCCCTTTCTTTCTCTTTACCAGCTCCTTACTTCGGTGTGTACAAAAAATCTAGATCTTGTTAATTTTTACAGTCATTTTTAAAAACTAACTCTTTGGAGTCTTTATGAAATTGCTGAATTCTCTAGTTCTAGTCTCGATGATCATCCCAACGCTCCTTTTGGCAGATGGCGATGAACATCATGTTGCCATTGGCACACGTCCGATGAGCGAAGAAGCTGCCGCTCAAATTGAAGCAGAAAAAGGTGCTGCAGCAACTGCTGAAGAAGAACAAGAAGGGACTCTTGAAACAGCCGGATATATTTTTGACCGCTATCCCCCCATTTACTACTCAAACTCCCACCACTGGCTGAATGCAGTAACTGTTCTCGATAACAACCAGTACACTCTTGAATTGGAAGATGGTTCCGTTTGGAAAATCAACAGCTACGACGGAGTGAAAGCTCTCAACTGGCGCGCTAACGATCCGCTCACCATCACACAAAACAACCGCTGGTTCTCTAAACATGATTACCGCCTGATCAACAAAAGCAACGGCACTTCAGTCGAAGCGAACCTCTTCCTCGGCCCTATCGAGCAAGGTCAGTATTCCAGATTCATCATCGGCGTTGATCACAATAGAAGAGAGATCATGCTGAGCGACAACACACATTGGGAAATTTCCTATCTTGACTCTTCTATCTTCAAAGATTGGACGCTGAACGATTACGTCATCATCGGCACTAACAGCAATACGAGCATTTGGGATTCTGGCAGCGACGCCCTCCTGATCAACGTGAACCTAAACAATGCAACTCGTGCAAAACAATTTTAAGGAACGATTATGATCAGACCCATTCAAAACAATCAATTTGTGGCGAGATCCGCACCCCCCGTGTTCAACGAGGGGGCCGCTTCTACAGCCTCAAAAATAGTTGCTTTTGCTGCTGCAGCAATAGCCTCTCTCGCTAGCTTCGTCTTTCTCCCTGCAGAAGCCGCTTTGGCAATCTCTGTTGGAGCTGCAGCGCTTCTCTCCATGCTCTGCTGCATTCCAAACGAGCCGGGCCTAGAAGATCAGCCGCGAAGATGGTATCACCCAGTTGTTGATGCTTTCCGGGTATTCGTTCCAAGAGGAGCGGTTCCGGTAGTAAACGCAGGTCCAAGAGTTCCTGTTGGCGGAGTCATGCATCAGCATGTGGAGCCAATTGTTGTGCCCCAACAACGGCAGCGTGTAGATCATCAAGAAGGACCGCGCGTTCCAGTGGGTCATGGACATAGAGCTCCTGCCGGCGGCGTTGCAGTTATGCCGCAAGCTTGGGGCCAGCAGCCAGTCGTTCATCCGGTTGTAAATCATGCACCGGCAGCAGCCGGTCCAGCACCACGCCGTGTCCCTGTTGGACATGGTCATTAATAAATAGGAGAAAATATCATGGCATACCCAGTACGCCCAAATTTATTACCCCCAGCACAACCGCAAGAACAAAAAGGGGCTCCACAGCCTCAAGGTACGGAACAAAAAGGGGCGCCCCCTGCTCCTGTTCGGCCTACACCGCAGCAACAAGCAGTTCAGCATTATTGGCATAGACCTCCGGCGCATCCTGCAGCTCCGGCTCAACCGCCAGCACCGGCTCCGGCCCCTGTTCAAGCTCAACCGGCCGCGCCTGCTACGGGAGCACCAAAACGGGTTCCTGTAGGCCATAAGGTTTGAAATGAACTGCTGGAAGTGTAAAAAGCTGATCAGCGAAGTCCCTGTGAAGATCGCATTTCGGGCCACATGTCCACATTGCGAAATCGATCTTCACACCTGCACGAATTGCCGCTATTACGCACCCGGCAAGCCGAATGATTGCATCGTCCCGGGAACCGATTATGTACGCGACCGGGAGGCGGCCAATTTATGCGAAGAATTCAAAGTCAAAATCGACTCCTCTCAAACGGAAGGGGACAAAAAGAAATTCAAATCGTTATTTAAGGACGACGCGTTATGAAAAAGCTCATTATTTTCCTCTTTGCGATCACAACAGCAACAGCAGAGCTCACAAGACTGCCCAGCGAATTCCAAGTAGTTGAACGGTTTCTGTCTCTCACCTCAACATTTGACGTAAGCACTGAAGTAGAACAGTTCGCAGTGGCCCGCAAACGATTTTTCTCCCTCACCACCTGTTTCGATTTAGAAGACATGAACCAGCTTCCGCTCGCAACCGCCAATTCCCGCTTTTTTACTTGGGGAACCGTTGCCGATGTAACCGATCCGCAAGGAAAAAAAATCGGCTGGATCGAAGAAGAAATTTTCAAAATCATCCCTTGGTCTGAGTACAAAGTTTTCAACAGCTCAAACCAAATCGTCGCAATGGCCAGAATGAATTTCTGGGGAACCCAGTTCGAGCTCTACCATCCAGATAATGCTACCGATGTATATGCGACAATCAACCGCCCCTTCTTCCAGTGCTTTCGAGACTATTGGACAGTGCAGATCAAAAACTATGAGATCTTCGAACAAGGGATCATCGATCCACGCCTTCTAGTCGTGTTAGCGATCTATCAAACCGATAAAGACAATAGAGATCGGCTCCGCAGCCAAATCTTATATCAACTAAATCAAGAACAATATTACTATGACGGCTTACGCATAGATTATTAAATATTTAACGCGTAATTGATGCTTAATTAGGCTTCGATTATTATCCATGCATTATGGAAATAGCTGAAGTCGATTTATTCAACCCCTTCGCGATTAATAGCTTCGACGCCCCAATCCCAGAGGCAATAGAGGATCTTCCCCCCAAGCTAGAGCCTTTAAAAGATGACTTATGGTCTTTTAGCTATTTCTGGTCTGAGGTTCGTGAAAGATTTTCTAGTGTTGAGGAACTCTACGCTGCCCTCCAAGACATTCAAAAACAAATTGATGAGATTAAAGAAAAATATCGACCCATCTCCCTTGGCTTCCCCGACCTAAGAATCGAACCGAATTTGCATGGGGGCGTTAGCGGCTCCTACTTCCTCATCGACGCTGAGGGGAATAAGCGGTTTGTGATCAAGCCTCTAGACGAAGATGCGGGCTGCATCAATAGCGAGGGATTTGCGACCCCCTTTACCTCAAGCCCCCTCCGCTCCAATATGCCCCTATACCGCTCTTCAATGCGCGAAGTGTTAGCTTACCAAATCGCGGAAACAATCGGCGTCGGCGCTGTCATTCCAAAAACTGTATTTGGGATATTCGAGTCGGATAAATTCCACGATTTCAGCGATGGAGTATCTCTCGGCGAACTCAAACGGTATATGGAACATTTAGGACCTGTCGATCGTGAAAAGCTCGCATCTGTTCAAGAGTTTGTACCCAATTCAAAAAGCCTATTTGAGGCCATTCACGAATTGGAAATGGGCGGACTTTCTGATGATGAAATTGCAAACCGGTTCGACCAACGCAACTTTGAAGACGCAAATATCCTCTTGTGGACCACTTACGATACAGATGGCCACTCGGGCAACTTCCTCGTCTACTCAAAAGGGGTTGATAAGATCGGCAATGAAATACTGGGTTTAAAGAAAATCGATAACGGGCTTGCCTTCCCTGATAAAAACCAGCAGCTCAGAAACAATTTATCCTACCTCCCTAACGCGAAACGAGAGCTGTCTGAAGAAGGAAGAGCGAAAATACTAGCAATTGACGTAGATGTTTTATCTACGCAATTTGAAATAATGGGGCTTGAGAGCGCCATCCCTGCCCTCAGAGAGAGAATCCCTATTCTCCAGGAGCTGGCAAAACAGCCTGGAATTACGATTAAAGAGATCAACACCGCAATGTCAAAGATTGGAAAGAAATCATGAAACGGACACTATTCCTAGCAGCCAGCGCGATCACCGCCGCATTCACGAATGGAGAACCGATGAAACTCGTAAACACAAAGACAGGTTTTGTCGTTGTCGAATTTAAATCTGGAAAAGCTGAATTTTTCGACCGCTTTTTAGAAGCTGAAATGAAAGAGACAGGGATATTCATCCCCCCTTCTATGGCAAAGGACTTTGGCGGCAAAGAGATGATTCTTCTAGGCGATCCCCTATTTGAAAAAGCGTTTGTCGAAGTATACTATCCGCTCTGCATCGCAAACGTCGTATATCAATGGCAAACATGACCTCCCCAGTAGCTCCAGACATCAAAGTTACCTATTATTGCCCAAAGCCAGATCTTAAAAGGAATCTCCCGAAAGAAAAATCGGTGGAAGTAGCAGAACAAATTTTAAAACTTGTCCCGCCGAAACCCATCGAACCTACCGATTCTGACGATGAAAATAGATTCAAGCGAGAGACTTTTTGTTATGAAGCAAAAAAAATGGGACTCATGAAGCTGCAAGCCGAATATAGCGATTTAGCCCATGCAGTCGACAGAACTGTTCGCCCTAAGAAATGGAAACAAGCTATAAATGCATACCAGATCATGATGAAAAACAGTCCTGAAGCGCTCGCTCTCCAGAAAAAAATTGCCGACAACCCCCCAAAATAACAGTAGAAAATTAAACAAAATCCCTCTATGTACCTATCTGTAGGAAACAGTGGGGGAATATGTTCGAGTTTATTAATTCCATAAACTGGGTGGTATCGGCTTGTACGATCGCTCTAATCTCCTCCGCATTCTACATTTGTTTGCTGGTTCTTGTTCGGAAGGTCATTACCCCAGAGACGTTTAGACGGCACCACGATGTTGCCGGTTATTCCTTCAGTGTAATTGGAGTTCTCTACAGCGTTTTACTTGGATTCATTGTTGTGAGCGCGCAGAATCGATATGACTCGGTCGCTCAAACAATTAACGAAGAAGCTTCCTATTTAGCCGATGTTTATCGAGATTCGGTGGTTTTCTCCAATTCTGATCAGGATGCCATCCGCTTAGGGATTGTAAACTATATCAACTATGTGGTCGAAGATGAGTGGCGTCTACTTGCAAAAAAAAGGATTTCGGCTGAAACGCAAAAAACAGCAACCGCCTTGTGGAATGTCATGTACTCAATCACACCTGCCACGGAAAAAGAAAATACTTGGTATGGAGAAATGATCCGCAAAATGAATGACTTCACCTCTGCGCGCCTTAAACGCCAGCTGAATTTCAACCAGCATATCGGCCCAATGATGTGGGTCCTGCTCCTTTCTGGCGCTGCAATCACCATTTGCTTTATCTTTTTCTTCTCAATTGAAAATCTCTACGTCCATATGATTATTATCGCTATTTTGAGTACCTATATCAACTTTATGCTCTACTTGATCTATTGCCTGGACCATATTTTTGACGGCCCGATTGCCCTCAGGCCAGATACCCTGAATAACCTACTTGAAGTCTTCAAGATCTGGAGCCAAAATGGGCGCTGACGAAAATTTTTTCGAGAGGAAGGAAAATTCTCTCTCTAAGAAACTAATGTTGCGGAGAAATCGTTGATATTTGTGCAGGAAATACTCGCATAAGTTGGAATAAGTCCCTGCTCCCCAGCAGTCATGAGATCTTTAATCATATCTACAGAGTTCTGAATATCCGTTTCATAAGATGCTGGGCTGTTACTGCCCACCCTTTGCACCAACTGGGGATTGAGTTTTGCTAGCTCGTTCAAGTCATTCTGAATGTTCTTAAGATAAGCGCCTTGCTTAGTGGGATCTGTGGTGGCTGCCAAATTATTAAAATTGGTGCTCATGTCACTCAGGTACTTTTGGGCTTGGTCGTTGGGCGATGAACTTCCATAGTCGCGAGGAAACTGCCCAGGTTGAATAGGACCAATGCGAGACATATAAACACCCCTTTTGTTTCGTCGTAACATTCAACAATTATATTTTCAAAGATAATTTTTGTTGAAATGAACATCGGCCAATTTTTGAGTCACGAGCGGTATATACCGAAGAAAATTCGTGAATCGGGAAATTTTTTACCACCCGCGAACAAAGTTCGCTAGAGAACACAGAGCT
>JANPFC010000126.1:0-41695 GCA_031423235.1 Chlamydiota bacterium
TATACCGAAGAAAATTCGAGAATCGGGAAATTTTTTACCACCCGCGAACAAAGTTCGCTAGAGAACACAGAGCTCACAGAGCCAATTAAACTTTAAGTCGACGTATCCCCTCACGTAATAATCTCACATTGAAATTGGTCAATAATCCATATCTGTAGTGGATAGATTCAAAAAGACATTAAATCGATGAATGCCCTTGGCCGCCCCAATGATTTTGCTTGTGAGATTATTTTCCCCCTCTGTGAGCTCTGTGTTCTCTAGCGAACTTTGTTCGCGGGTGGTTGAAAAATTCATGTCAAACAGTTTACGGGTCAAGAAAAATGCTAATCAATGCGATTCTTGAATCACGAACGGTATACACCTTTGAATATGTTATACCTCGCAAAGTTGGAAGTGAAAAAAAATCTGGCTCTGTTGTAAAGTATTCATCCTTTAAATTTTGAGGATAAAATGTCAGTAGGAATAGTACAAAGAACAGACGAGTGCAAATATTCTGGGTTTGAGAATGAGCCTCAGTGTGAAAAATACGATGCAGCAAAGGATTTATTGCTCGAGTCGACAGCAACTTTTTGGAAAGTAGAACGTAGTGATCTCGACTCCATTATTGAGTGTATTTATGGAATCCAGGATAAAGTTCAGGGCAAAATCGAGTCCCTAAAATCCCTTGAATTAGAAGAGGTGTCGATCCTCAGATCGATGCGCCAGCTTCAAAAGCTGCGAGAAAAAGCAGTTCAAGCAGTAAACCCTGAAAAAATAGAATCTGCTCGAGCAAGGCTCAGAGAACTCACCTCTCAATTGCAGGCGCTGGAATCTACTTTAGAAACGGCGAAATCAGACATGATCTCAGCATCTGATGCCTATGAGGCAGCTGTTAGACTAAAGCGGGATCCGACAAAGAGCTCCAAAACAAAAACTCGTTTGAATAGAGAGTGGCTGGGAATTCAGCAAGCAAGGCCGCGGACCGAGAAGGTCCACCAAAGAGCTTTGGAAATGCGGGATGCAGCAAAGCAATCGGTGGATGAACAGGCAGCTCAAGTGAAACTTCTTGGAGATGGAACGACAAAAATCGATGCCGATATCGAGATATTTAAGGAGAGACTCTTGGCAAATAAAGGAAGATGGGCTGAAATCAATGTTGAAATTGATGATCTTTCTAATACGGCTAGTATTCATATCGACGTTTTCGTAACCACTTACGTCGCTGTAGAATTGCAGCAACAGGCAAGAACATCTCTTCGTAAGCTGAAAAGATCCTGCATAGGTGAATAACGCTATTCGTATTTGTTAGTTTTAGCGGGGTCGTATTTGAAGATTTGACCGTCCACTTGGATTGTGCGGTAGACCCACTCCTCATCATTTTCGCGGAGAAGTCTATCGCACCCCATGATATACCCTTTCAGAAAGCCATAGTTGTGCATGGCTTGGTGCATGTATTGCGAGGAGCTGGGCCGGTAATGGCTGCGCGGTCCGTCGACGGGCGAAATCACCTCTTGGTGAAAGCGGATCACTGCATCGGCTACGCGAGTGGCTATAGAAACTTTCTCCTTTGGAGGAGTGGGAGCTGCTGGCTTTAGACCGCTATCTTTCCCCCAAGGCTCATAATATCCAGGCCGGACCAATAGAAGGGTAGCTATAAGGCAATTAAAAAGCATGGTCCAACATGAGGATAGGAAACAGTTTGTGTTCGTTTAAAACAACGGATGCTGATCTTTCGTAAACCCGTTCGTTAAAGTATTTAGCCTCTTCTCCTGCTCCATAGATGCCTCCAAAATACCAGCCTGCTTCAAATCCAGTTGTGATGATGCCGGCGGCGATGTGTTTGTGGAGGAAAAATTGGGTGGCGGCTGCTATGAAGAGTCCGTTGAGGAGGAAGGCTGTGAGGGCCGATTTCTTCTGTCCTATGTAGAGATAGCCTGCACCCGGAATGAGGGCGTTGAGGCATTGGGCGGTTGCGACCGATTTCTTTTGCAGGCAATAGCAACCGGTCAGATTGTCGAGGTAGGAGGCGTGCTGAAAGCCGCTTGCAAATTCATTGATCGCCACGAGATTTCCTTCCCGTATGGCGAGAGATACTTTGAGCTCCTCGCTTGTGTCGGGAAAGGTCTTTTCAATCAGCTCGATGATCTTGGCTTGCTTATCTTCGTCGTCCATTTCCCTGTACGATTCATAGAGGACGAGGAGGAGGTCGTGATAGGCGGGGAAGGTCTTATCCACATGGGCTAGATCGCTTCTTTCAAAGGTGTCGATTGCCTCATCGTACCGTTTGCCGAGGAAGAAACAGAGGAGGATATCGTATTGGATTTCGAGTTTCCGTTCCTGGTTGTTTTGGATGAGGATTTGGGCCCGTTTAAAGGTTGAAACGGCTCTATATAGATCGAGTTCATCGGCAAAGGCTCTGGCAATGGTGTATTCCTTGCCCCAGTCGGAGGCCCGTTCCTCAGGGGAAAGGGTGGGGAAGGCTCCAGAGAGCTTCTGGAAATGTTGGTCTTGCAGCTGATAAGAGACGCGTGGATCTATCCGATCGGGAACGCGGTAGCAGGCTGTAAGCAAAAGAATGGTGAGTATTAGGAGTCTATTCGTCATCTACGGTTTTTATAAGCTCCATCGCTTCATCAAACTGCCTTTCAAGGAATGGAGATGCTTGCTGGTCGCGGAAGAAATCTTCTTCTTTTCTAGTGATGGCGCGCATCTCATCGGCAGAATTGATGATATGGGGGCGGATAAATATGACAATGTTTGCGTTGGTAATGGTATCTCCGTTTTGCGAAAAGGCTGCGCCAACAAGGGGAAGTCCGCCGAGACAGGGGATTCCAGCTTTTGCTTTAACATTCGAGTTGTTTACCATGCCGCTTAAGATGAGGAAGTTGTTGTCTGGTACGTGGACAGTTGTCTGCATCGTTGTTTTGGTCGTGGTGATCCCTTGAGCTTGCTGTTGATTGAAATTGGTAGCGCCGGTGACATCGCCCACTGTGTTGCTTCTATCGAGATTGATATCGAGAGTCACGATGTCTGAATTGCCAAGAACAGGAGTAACAGTCAGGCTGAGCCCGATGTCGCGGTACTCAAGGTTGGATGTATTGACTACTGCAGCTCCAGCGTTTTGGACAAAGGAGCCGACGAAGGGGATGTTGCGGCCGTCAAAAAGGGTCGATGTGCGCCCGTCTTGCGCAAGGATTTTGGGCGTCATCACGATGCTTGTATCGGAATCTTGCTGTAAGGCAGTTAAGAGAGAGCCGATGGTGAGGAAGGTTTGTCCATTATGTCGTATCACTTCGCCGATCACGCCAAGATCGAAGCCTGAAGCGGGAGGGATATTTACAAGCGGAGTGGGGGCTGTGGGCGGCGTTAAAGCGGCTAAATTGTTGAGGAAGGTGCTAGGGCCTCCTGGCGGAGAGTTATAGGAAGCGGCGCCGAATTTGTCGCGGTATTTGTAGTTGGCGCCCCATTCTAATCCAAATGAAAGCGCATTGCTCATGGTGGTTTCAATCACGAGCATCTCAATAAATACTTGTTTGAGCGGTATATCGAGGTTCTTGATCAGTTCGCGGAGGCGGGTTAAGGTATCTTGGTCGCCTGAGCAGAGGATCGAATTTGTTACTTCAAGCCACTGGATCGAATTGATCGAATTGAGGAGTCCTGCGTTAACTGGAGCGTTCGATCCGATGAGGTCTTTCGCAATTTGGCGGAGCGCATTTTGGATCTCGTCCCCTTTGTGGAACTGGAGCTTATAGACCAGGAAGCTTGTGTTGTCGATCGCTTGAATCGAGGGGCCGGCAGGGCCTCCGAGATCTGGCTTGGCGGCAACGTTGGATGGGATATCGAACTCTTTCAAGAGGTCTTTGACTTGATCAATCGACTTTGGGGTACCGGTGAAGACGAGAGTTTGCGTTTTGTCTGCCCAGCGAACTGAGTTGATTGTATTGAATAGGTCATGATCGATCAGGCCGCTGCTCTTCAGATTTTCTGAGAAGTTTTGCAGGACGGCTTCAATTTCTGGTCCAGGAAGAGATTGCGGTTTGTAGACAAAGAAACTGCCAGGGCCGGATGGGTTCGGCGCTTGGGATGGAGCAGGTGGTTTTACAGCTGGGGCTGCGAGGCTTGTGACATCGAATTGTTCAACTAGGCCTTGAACTTTCGTTAGAGATTCTTCGGTGCCTGTGAAAAAGAGGGAGTTGGTCTCTTTGACATATTTAATTGTGCTGAGAGCTGCAAGGAAATCTTTGTCGGCTGTGCCCGATTTTTTCAGTTCAGTCGACATGTTTTTCAGCGAGCCTACGATCTGCGGGCCGCCAGCATTTTTCAACTTATAGAGAAGGAAGGTTGTTTTGCCGACATGCTGGATCGGTGCGTGGGCAGCTGGAGCGATATCGACATCTTTAATCATGTCTTGAACTTTCTGAAGACTGTCGGGAGGTCCGGTGAAGATGATCGTATTGGTGGTGTCGACGTATTTAGAGGAGTCTAGAGTTTTTAAAAGATTTGGGTCGGCAAGTCCTGCGCTTTTCAGATTGGCGCCGATTTCTTTGAGGGATTTGTCGATCTGATGAGCGCTTAAGTGGAGCGGCTTATACATGTAGAAGTTGCTGCTTGTCGGGCCTGCTGTTCTTGCGTAATCGTACTGAGCGATGAGCGTCTTGGCCTCTTCAACGCCTTGCGGATCTCCGCTTAAAAGGAGGGAATTTGTCTGTTTGACATATTTCATTTTCCCGATGACGTCGAGGAGCGGGCTGTCTTTCATTCCAGAGGATTTAAAGTTTTTAGCAAAAGTATCGAGATCTTCTTCGATTATATCGCCTGTTGTGTGCTGCACCTTGTAGATGAAATAGCCGGGCTTGACTGCGGCTTTGGGTTCAGTCAGCGGGGTGTCGAAGGATGCTAAAAGGGTTTGAACTTGGTCTAAATCTCCCTGAGGGCCGTAAAACATGAAGGTTTGAGACTGAGGGATCCATTTGTACGATTTGAGTGTTTCGATCAGCGACTCGTCGCCCCCTTTCTTAGAGAGGTTTTGAGTCACTTGGGAGAGGTAGTTTTCAGTTTTCTTCTCGTCGGCGTATTTTGGGTGGTATTGGAAGAAGGTTTTTGCCGCTTTAGCTTGAGGCTTCATGTCTGGGGTATCGAAAGTGGCCAAAATCCCTTTCACTTGGTCTAAATTGGCCTGAGTGCCGTAAAACATGAATGTTTTAGATTCAGGGATCCATTTGTAAGACTTAAGAGTGTCGATAAGGGCAGGATCCCCCCCATTTTTAGCCAGATTTTGGCTGACTTGGGCGAGGTAGCTTTCCGTTTTTTCCTGGTCTGAGTATTGCGGATGGTATTGGAAAAAGGTATTGCTGGCAGTCGCTGTTGAATTGGAGGCGACATCGATTGTAGCGATCATCGATTGAACTTTTTTCAATGATTCTGGGTCGCCTGTGAAAATCAGGGAGTGGGTCGCTTTATTCCACTTCATTGTGCCGAGAGTGCTGAGGAGGGCAGGATCGGCGAGTTTATCGGATTGCAATTGGGCATGCACTTCTTTTAATGAAGCGGCCAGCTGCTCGCCAGTTTGGTATGTTGGCTTGTAAATGTAAAACTGGGTGCTCGCAGGCACTCCGCTCGAAGCGGGCTTGGAAGAGGCGGTATCTATTGTTGCAAGGAGATCTTGGATCCTAGGGAAGGTGCTCTCATCTCCTGAGAATGAAATCGTATGGGTCAGGGGGTTTACTTTGGCGTTTTGGATCGTTTCGATCAGATTTGGATTGGCGCCTCTTGTTCCCCTTAAGTTATCGGCCATTTCAACAAGCGACTTCCTTACGTCTTCTGCGCTTCTATACTGAGGCTTGTAGACGAAGAAGGAGGCTTTTTCTTTTGTTGCGGCTCCGTCAACAGGTACGTCGACGGCAGACAGGAATTCTTTGGTTTTAGCGATCGATGCGGTCGATCCGACAAACATGATCGAGTTGGTTTCTTTGATCCACTTAGCAGTATCGAGTGTTTGGATCAGATCAGAGTCGACAGAGCCGGACTGCTGTAGATTTTCGGCGATATTCGATAGCCCTTGAAGGACGCCATCGCCTGGCCGGTGTAGCACCTTATAAACGAATACATCTTCAGGCTTAGATTTTTTAATCATTCCTGGTTTTGCTTTCGGCGCGATGTCTAGATTTTTGAATACTCCGAGAGTTTTTTCGACGAGATCGGGGGTAGATACGATGAAGATTTCATTGGCCAAACTTTGCGGCACTAATAGGTAGGGGTTCCCTTGGGCGAGCGGCAGCATGATTTGGCTGGCCACTTCGATCAGGTACTCGGCGGCATTGTGGACCGCTATGTAGCTTTGAATGTCGAGGACTGTGTGGGGCGAGTCGAGGTTTTCAATTAAGGCGGCGATTTTGTCGACGTTCGCGGTGATGTCTGTCAAAATCAGCTGTTTTGTTTCGCTAGAAACCTCAAGCATCGCAGAGGTGGAGATCATCGGCTGGATGATAGCAGCTACAGAATCGGGTTTTGCAGATTTCAGCCTGAAGATGCGGGTTACAATCGGTGCGTTTCCAGCGTCTTTGGATCCTTCGGTGACTAAAGTGGCCATTTGTTTAACTTCGGCCGATTTGTGGATCACGAGGCTGTTGCCTTGCTCTAATAGGAGAAGGCCGTGGACTCTCAATACTTGTATGAGGGTTGCCATTACGTTGGCGGAAGTGACCGGTTCGTCGGATACGACAGTCACTGTGAAATTTAGGTCGGCTTCTTGATAAATGAAGTTCACTTTGCAGATTTTGCTGGCAAAGCGGATGTATTCAATGATGGAAACGGTGTCGTAATTGATGGTGTAGCCATCCTTCGGATCTTTCGTTTTGCCGGAGGCTATATCCATCAGAATCTGGGTATTTTTGGCGATTAACTCTTCTGTTTCAAGAGGAGAAGGGGCTTCAATATTTAGAGCGAGCGGTTCCGTTTTCGCTATCTCGTCATCCGAGAAGAGCGAACTTATAAGAAGAGAAAGAATTAGACTTACGCGCATTGCGGACATCTAGAGTACTCGACCTCTTTTGAATCGTAAATTACCCTGCATATTAATGCAAGATCTCACTCGCGTGAGGAGTCTCCATGTAGTTTAACGGTTTTCGGATAAAAATCCAGCAGGAGAAATTATTTTTCCAGTTCCCAGGGGGCTGGCTCTGGGAACATCGCTTCAAGAAAATCGTGGATTACTTTTTCAGTTATAGGATTTTCCCCTTTCAGATTGTCTTCAATACAGAAGGTATGAGGGGGCGATTGCCGGATCAGCCGGAATTCTCGAATCGTTTTATCCAGATTTGAATCGTTGACCACTTTCAGATTAACCATTTTATTGCTTAAGTTCCCGGTCTCTGTCCAATTGAAGTAGAACCAGTGGTATTGGAGGAGGCCGTTTGTGATGTTGTAATCTTGCGAGCAGCGGAATCTGTGGGAGGAGGTGGAGCGGAACTGATCCCAAAACTCGATGGTAGAGTGGATCATATAGGATCTTCTCAGAGCGTAAGGAGCGTGGCATAGCCTGAAGCGGGGCATTTTCGAATATCTTTCGTCGAGGAGGGCGTTGGTATTCCGCCAGGCTATTCTGTAGGAGCTTTCGAGTTCTAGCGGAGGGCCTGAGGGGCTAAGCCAGTTCTCCAAAAGGACCTTTACTTTTCCGTCTTGAGTGAAGAAATCGAGGGGAGTGACCGTACGGGAGAGGAAAAAGTCGTCATTGAGAAAGATAAAATACTCTTCCAGGTTCGGGATCCGGTAGAGATTGCTTTCGATCGCTTGGGAATTAAAAGTGGGGAGATGGGACGGGTTTCGGAAGATCTCTTTGTGATCCACGATCGTGATCATCGGATGGTCGCTAAGCCACTTGGGCTTTTGATTCATGGTGACTATATAGATGTGGTTGAAGAAGGGGGCGTATTTCCAAACGGATCGGAGCGAGTATTTCAGCTCTTCGTGATCGGTAAAGCGGCATTTAAGGAGGGCGTCGGAAACGTTTTTTTCCTTTTCCCAATGATTCGCGTAGTCGTCCTTTGTCGCTAGCCATTCTGGATCGTTTCCGTCGACCCAGATATAAACTATATCGATGGGTTCGGAAAACGTTTCGGCCGCAAAGCTGGTGTGGACAAGGAGTCCAAAGAAAAAAATGATTAAAGTTTTGATATATTTGAGGTGGTTGAAATTTTAGACAATGAGTGTAAGTTTTGGAATTAAAATTTGCAAGTTCTAAGAGAGGGGGGAGGCAGGGCGATTGCATGAAAAACATCTTGCTTGAAGAAATTTACCGCAGAGGCGCAGAGAACTCAGAGGATTCAAGGTGGTCCAGTTCGCCAACATAAATAACAGTTTTGAGTACCTCCTGGGAGGAATCATTGATATTTCCTCTGTGATCCCAGCGTTCTCTGCGCCTCTGCGGTAAATTTCTTCAAGTTAAGATGTTTTTTGTGTAATCGCCTTGGTCGCTGATATCGATGTTCTTACAATAAAAACCATCCTATTACGTGTTTGTAATTAAGTTTGTAGTGTTCAGTTTAATCTAGGCTTTGTTATTTCTGATTAAATATTTTACTAAAAGATGCGATTGATGGAAATTACGGCGGAGGCCCGCTTGGGGAGGATTTTTTGCTGGGAGGTGAGGCTGTGGAGCATTTTTTCTGCCTGATTTTGCGCAGAGAGGAGGAGGTGTTCTTTGATCCAATGGTCTTCTCCTTTTGCGGGAGTGATCCCAAGAGAGTGGAGGATGAGTGTGTCTCCAGAACTCCAGTTATCGGCGGTCTCTAGGAGTGCGGTGGTTGGATCTGAACCGAGAGGGGGATTTGGCGTTGAGAGTGTCCGAATTGTTTCGCTTCCTTCAGCGATGTGCGCAAGGGGCGTGTATTTGCAGGAGATATAGGTGAGCTGATCCTTTTCTGGAGCGAGGATGAGGAGGCAGAGTCCAAATGAGTGATTCATCGGATCTTGGTTGATGGTTTGATTGAGAGAATTGAGTATTTTGATCGGGTGGTGGTCTTGCCTCATGGCTACTCTCGCCATTCCGCGGAGCGTGGCAGCTTGGAGAAGAGAGAGAGTTCCTGCTTCGAGAGGTTCAGCGAGAATAATGGCGTAGCGGTTTTCGGAAAGGTGGAAGAAATCGAGGTAAAGGCCGCTGAGAGACATCCCCTCGTGGACGGCAATCCCAATTTCGAGCTGCTGCCAGCGGGGAGCTTTCTTCGGGATGAGGACTCTCCGGGTATTTTGAATCATATTGAGAATTTCATCTGAAGATTCTTCTTCCGCCTCTTCCTGCTCTTCAGAGAGGGTGCGGATGTACTGGGAAATATCGGTGATGAAATCGACAATGTCTTGGTAGCGGTCTTTCGCATTGGGTTTGAGCGCTTTTTCGATGATGGCTCTAAACCGCTTTGAAAGGAGGGCTAGATGGATGACGCCATGGCTTAGACGGCCTAAAATGAGCTCGTAGGCGATGATGCCAAGAGAGTAGATGTCGGATGGATAGGAGACTTTGCTCGGATTCTCTTTTTGCTCTGGGCTCATATAGATCGGAGTTCCCATCATCCGCTTTTTTTGGGTGATGCGCGCCTCTTCCAGAAGGTCTTTTACTTGTGCGATGCCAAAGTCGATCACTTTGATTTCGCCCGATTCTGTAATGAGGATGTTTTCGGGTTTGAGATCGCGGTGGATGACTCCGTGTGTGTGGAGATGGCAGAGGGCGTAGGCGACTTGGAGGATGATTTCAAGCGCTCTTTTGTGAGAGAGCGATTTTTGCTGGATGAATTGGCGGAGCGAGATCCCTTGAATGAACTCCATCGCGATATAAAGCCCTTTTTCCCATTCTCCTTGGCCGTAGAGCCGAACGATATTTGGGTGGTGGGCCATTCCGATGATTTCGGCCTCTTTTAAAAATCTTCGGGCCATCTCTTTATTTTTGCAATATTTGGGAAGGAGGACTTTGACGACGATCGGCTGGGATGTTTCGGGGTGGACGCCTAGATAGAGGACGCTCATCCCCCCTTTATTTAAGAGGCTGTCGATTTTATAGGGCCCGATTTGCTTCGGCAGAGGGAAGCGGGGAGCGCCCGCGTGCAAATCGGGAAGCGTGGTCTGCTTATGAAAATCATTCATCATATTTCTAGGATGCGCAGGCCTAGCTGCTCGCCTAGATATACCAGTTCAGCGCGCCCCACTTTCTGCCCATTGACAGTGAGCGAGACTCCTTGATCTGGATGAATCGGAATCTCAAGGGTATTGCCCGGAGTTAGATTCATAAGCTGATCGAGCGTCATTTTAAGACGGGCGATTTCAACCGTAACATACAGAGGGAGCTCCTTAAGTGCGACGACTTCCCCTTCTTGTTCTGGGAATTTTTGGATATTTTCAGGAGGAACTTCTCCTTTATGTACCATGTTATCCTCGTAGTAAAAAGCGTAATCGGTCAGTTCAATTTTGTTATGTTTGATCTTAGCGTTGAAAACGGGGGTCGTTTCTAGCATCAAGAGACAGAGGCCCGTTCCCTTGTGTGCATCGTAGCTCCCTTGATCGAGCAGGACAAAATCGCCTACTTTGATTTTTTTCCATTCATCTTGCTCGAGAATGACCGATCCTGTTTTCACGCCGACGCAAAGTTCCGTTTGACGGGCGATTTCGGCAGGAAAATACTCGGCCGGGCGCTGTGAGAAATGTTGGATCCAGGCCGATCTGAGCTCGGCCGGAATAACGAGCCGTCCCCAGCAGCTTTTTTGGTCTAAATCAATTTCGACGTCGACGCAGAAGGCTTTTTCAGAGCCATATTCCTCTTCAGTAAGCTGCAGCGTGAGTTCGCGTAATGGCTCCATTCCTTGAATTGCATCGAGCGCTTCAACGGCTAAATAGCGGTAGAACCCTTCTTGCAGAATTTCTGAAAGAGCGGCTTTGGTTTTGCTCGCCGGCTTCATCATCCAGGTGGCGAGTTTGCCCACGTCTTCCTCAGACATAATCCAATAGGCTGTCCCTACAGGAGATATAGATACAGGCAAAACGTGAACGTGGGAGCCGAGCCCTTTTTTTAGATTGGCTCCTTCTCGCCATTGCTGATCTCTTGTGCGCAGCGCCACTTTCGGAAGACCGAAGCGGGACGAGAGCAATGATGAGAACTGGTCCCAATTAAAAGGGGGCGAATTCCCAAATAGCGGAATCGTGTTGAACTCTGGAAACTCAGATGCGATGCGCCGTACCCATGCAAGTGGAGCCATAAATTATTTTCTCCTTTCTCCTAAATCGCCGCCGCCGGCCTCGCCTTTATCTTCCGATTTCTCTTTTCTTCGGAACATAGGCTTGTCCACGCTATACTCGACATCGAGCCGATTCACCCTGAATGCAAAATTTCCATTCTCAAAGGCGCTCATCAAGCTTGGGATGTTCTCTTTAAAGCTGACCACAGCCTCATGCGAGCCCGACAGGCGGATATTAAAAGAATCGGGAGCTGACGCATATTTTTCAATCGTAATTGTTGCTCCAAAGAATTTTGAACCTGCATATGCAGGATTATTTAGAACGATTTCAGTCCGGCTGATCCCTGTTGGACCTGCCATGAGGTAGATCGTGCCGACCATTTGAAAGAAGAGGGACGCAGCATTTGGATTTAAGTAAGGCGCTGCCTGGGTGGTGGCGCTCATTGCCATCGGTTGAACGTGGCTTGGCAGAGCTGGGAGAGATGGGGATTCGATTTCTACGATTTTCTTATCTTTGTCTTGATCCCTATTGCTTCCGCCGCCGCCGCTTTCGCGCTCTTCCGGCTTGAATGGAATGGCTCCTGGCTCTTGCGAAAGATAACTTTCTTCTTTCTGTTTTTCAGGCAATTTCTTATCTCGTGCAGCTGCAGGGGCGCTAATTGGGCCTGTGTATGTTTCTTCGTCTTTTTTTTCATCCCTTACAGGTTTTGCATAACGGTCGTTTTCTTTTGGGAGCGGCCTTTGCTTTTGCTCCCGGATAGAACTTTTTGGCGGCGCTTCGAATGGCGATGGGAGCCTTTTCGATTCAGCTTCTTTCGGCCTAACTGTTTGTTCTCCTCGCACAGGAGGCGCCAAGGGCTTTTCTGTGGGTTTGGATTTAGCGGCAACTGGTTTTCCAGGAGGGCCGAAAGGAGATGGCTCTGGAGCTTTCTTCTCTTCTTTCGTGTGCGGCATAGAAGGTTCTTTTGCGATGTAGCCTTTAACATCTTTTGATTTGCCGTCTTTGGCCTGGACAGGTACGCCTGGGATTCCTTTTTGAACTGGACCTTTTTGCGGAGGCTGCCCTTTTACCCGTTCTGGCGGTGCTTCGAAACCGGCGCTTCTTGTCAGATTCTGGGGTTGTTCGTTCATGTTTGATGGGCTCAATGGCTCATCTGGCATTCCGAAATCTTCCCAAAAGTCTTCAGACTGAGGTAAGGCTCCCATGGTCGCATCGTCATCGCTTTCTACATCTTTTCCTTCAAAGGAACCGACTGAAGGAGGGGGCGTATAGGTGGGTCCGGGAACAATCGCATCATCGACATCATCGCTAAATGATCCGGCTGTTGATCCTCCGGAAGAGCCAAGAGCGCTGCCGCTCCCGCTATCTTGTTTTCCAGAAAGGAGATCAAACGGGCTAGGGCGGCTTGCTTCTTCGGCATTGTCGTCTTCTATCGCATCGTCTTTGTAGTATTTCAGGAACCGTTTTTTACGCGCCTGTTCGTCCGCGTCGATCTCGCGTACTTTTTCTACTTTGCCTTTGCTCGATAATTCATCACGCGCTGCTTTGGTGTCTTGGGGCTGGCTTCTGGGGCCGCCGCTTCGCGATGGGGGTTCTGTGCTGCTCATGATTCTCGCTCTTTCTTTCTCGTTTCAGATTCTCTTTTACGCAAAGAATGGGTTGCGGCGCCTTGCTCGTCGTGCTCGACCGCCTCTTTCTGCTCGATCCAGTACCGGACCTCTTTTTCCCATTCCAGCTTGTGCATCTCTAGTTTCTCTAGATCCTTCTTTCTTTGGAAGAGTTCATCTGTAGCCAGGTCCACTTGCTTCTGAGCCAGGTCCACCTGCTTTTGCTGTTCGGCGACCTTTTTTTCCCTTTCAACGAGCTTCGCATCGACAATTTTCAGATAGGCTTTCATCTGCTGAATCTTGTCTGTGGTCGTCCCCTCGTCCAGGGTCTGTCTGAGCTGGGCTAGCTTTGCCTTCTTATGCTCTAACACCTTATTCTTTTCTTGAGTCAGGTCGTAAAGTTTTTCATATGCCTTTTCAAGAATTTCCTTTTTTTGCTCTAAAATTTTGACAGCCTGATCGAAACGATTTTTTTTAATTATCATCAATTGTTCGAGCGGATAGGTCAAAGGTTTATTCATGCGGCTCCCTGCCAGGAGGAGATTTCCCCCCTAAAAACAAACTTTACCTGACCTAAGTGATTGCTGGCAAATGGGAAGATAGACCGCCTATTTAAATATTTAATTTACTTACGACAAGCATATATTTTACTGTGTAATTTAAATATTTAAGTTACTTAGGATAAGTCTTTATTTTAGTATTCAGATATTCTGTTTTTAACTATAATTATGGCGTAGTTTTTAATGATACTAATATAATAACGGAGAATCAGTTTATGGCAGGAATTGCAAATTATGCTCAGGGCGTACCAGCTCGAGAGTACAATAACGGGGGCGAAAGTGATTTCTTTGCTCGTCCAGCGTTACAATTAGGTAATGAGCGAACAGTAGACGATATTACAGATCAGGTTGAAGGCGTATTTAACGTTAAGAAAGACAACTTCCAACCTAAAGTAGAAAAGAAGGTGTCTTACCTCCTTATGGTAGCAACTGTTGCTTTAGTTGCATTTGGTATTCTCGCTGCAGCAGCACTTGGCGCGACAGGTATTGGCGCTGGTATTATCGCAGCGGGTCTTGCAATCGGTTTAGTAGCATACTATTTACACGATAAGGCAAGTGCCAAAGAAACGCAGATGCCGCAAGTCGAGTTGGTTGCGAAAGATGCGACAAGAAGACGCGTTGAGAAAGCGATCCAAAGAGCCCAAGACGAAGTAGAAGGCGGCGGAGTTCAGCATGGTCGAAGACCTGTAGGACGTGGTCAAAGACCAGCTTACGTTCCTGCTCCTGCACAGGCTCCAGCAATTGCCGGCAACGACTGGTAATTGATTTTTGAGCATCAATAGAAAGACCGTTCTTTGAACGGTCTTTTTTTTGCCCTGCGTGTCAATGAAAATATTTACAATATATAGTTAATCGTTACAGTAGAATCGAATGGTTAGATCTAATATAATTGCCGAACAATAATAATAAAAGCGGGTGGTTATATGGGTGTTATAGTCAGTTCATTATTAGGTTTTCTTGAAAAAAACCCTAATCAACAAGTTTCATTTCCCCAAATGGAGAATGAGCTTCAGCATTTAAGCCAAAGAGAACAGATTAGCACAGGCGTCGCCATTGCGGCTTTGGTGCTTGGTATGCTTAGTTTAGGTGCGGTGATCATTGGCGGTCCCTTCATCATGGGCGCGCTCTTTGCGATTGCTCTAATAGCCGCTGGCTATGCGTATTGCTGCCGTCTTGCCGAAGTGGGTCTACGCAATAAAATCACGCCGAAAACTGGAATCATTGAGCTACAGACGCCGCCGCAGGTATTGATGGCGCCGCCGACAGCAACACGTGTTTAGGTGAATAAAGCTTTTAATTGACGGAGCGTTTCTTCGGCAGAGCATTTCTCATCGACTTGCTGTTTGAGGAAACGGTTCACTTTGTCTATATATTTGAGGGCGAAATCTGCGTTCTTATCCGAGCCTGGCTTATACTCGCCGATTCGGATTAGGAGCTCGTTCTTCTTATAATTTGCGAGAACCTCGCGCACCTTTCCAATAAGCTCTAGATGCTGCCTGTCGACAATCTGTGTAAGGACCCGGCTGACCGATGCGAGGATGTCGATAGCGGGGTAGTGGTATTGCCTTGCGAGATCTGAGGAGAGGATGATGTGTCCGTCGAGAATGGAGCGTACTTCGTCGGCGACCGGTTCGTTGAGGTCGTCTCCGGCGACGAGAATTGTGTAGAAAGCGGTGATCGACCCTTTCTCTGAATTACCCGATCTTTCGAGAAGGCGCGGCAGGATTGCGAATACTGAGGGTGTGTAGCCAGCGCGAGCGGGGGGCTCGCCGGCGGCTAGGCCGATTTCGCGGAGCGCTCTTGCAAATCGGGTGACCGAGTCCATCATCAAAATGACAGATTTCCCTTGTTCTCTGAAATACTCTGCAATGGCGGTGCCCACATAGGCGGCGTTGATACGCATCTGCGCTGCTTGGTCCGATGTTGAAACGATAATGACCGATCGCTTCATCCCTTCTTCGCCAAGGTCGTGGATTAAAAATTCGCGTAGCTCCCGTCCCCGTTCTCCGATGAGCGAGATGACGTTGACATCGGCCACCGCATTTCGGGCAATCATCCCGAGAAGCGTCGATTTACCAACGCCTGCAGCAGCGAAAATACCGACTCTCTGCCCTTTACCGCAAGTCAACACGCCATCAATCGAACGGACGCCGACAGAAATGGGTTTGTTGACGAGGCCCCGTTTGAGGGGATCTGGCGGCTGGTTGATAATTGGAAAGGATTCTTCTGTGATTAAGGGGCCTTTAGTGTCTTCATCCATGGGCTGGCCGAGACCATTTAGAACTCTGCCTAGAAGGTGAGGACCCACTTTGATGTGCATGGGCATGCGCATCGGGATCACTTCAGACGAGGGGCCAATTCCTTTCATGTCTCCGAGAGGAGAAAGGAGCACTTCATCTTTTGTGAATCCGACCACTTCGGCTGCAAGCGGTTCGCCTTCCCGTTTAATCAGACAGACTTCGCCCATTTTGACTTGTGGGACAACGGCTCGAATGAGCATGCCGATCACTTCCGTGATCCTGCCATGGACTGTGGTCAGTTCTACATCTTCGAGATGGTTTATCAGTTTGTCAAAAGAGGGAGGTAGATCCATTATAACTGCGTACTCATGAGTTGCGTAATGGACTGAATCACTTTTCCTAGAAGGGTCGAAGTGTATGAGATTTCCTGCTGCGCCAATCCCATTTTGACTTGCACAGACATCATCTCTCCTGGATTAATGCTTGTCCCATCTGCAGACATTTTCTTAAGCTGGGCTTGCACCTGCGCGAGCTGATCCTGTCCATCGTTGATCATGGCGATAAACCGGGCGACTCCAGAAACTCCAGGAGGGATTTTCCCTTCGGGAAGATCTAGGCCGAGTTTCGATCCGGCAGTCCGGACGTAACTATTGGCGTCGCCTAACTTCTGTCTCACCAGGTGGCTTTGAGACCGTTTGAGTTTGAGGTTCTTATCGTTCAGCTGCTGCTCAACCGTTCCAAGGGAATCTTGCGTCTGCTTGGCTTGTGCCAAAATAGAATCAAAAGAGACGCCGCTCGTAGAAATAGATGGACCTTGAAGTGCATCCATGGGAGTGGGTCCGCCAGGGGCAGCGGGAGAGCCAGGAGGCGTCCGTTGTTGCCCTGTCCCTTGCATATAGGTATCAAACCCGGCTGGAGTTTGTCCCGCTGGCATCGATTTTTCAAGCGACTCAGCGGCTTTACCCGGGATGATCTTATCAGGACTTTTATCTGAAGGAATCGTCATTACTTGCTCTTGCTAGCTGGACCTGGAGTTTTCTTGATGAATTTATCAACAAACTCGATTGCAGTACCTGCCATTTTCTTGATTTCTGGATCTTTAGATTTGAGAGTTTGCTCCAAAATCTTTTCCCCTTTGTCTACAGTATTTGGCATCATGCTGAGGCAGAGTCCCATAAAAGCTTTCGCCATATCATTATGTGGATCTATTTCAAGCACTGCTTCGAAGTTTTTCACAGCTTGCTTCAGCTCCAATTTGTGGAGGTGGAGATAGCCGAATCCGAGTTTTGGCAAAATGTTTTTTGGATCGAGAAGTTCTGCCGCTTTGAATAACTTTAAAGCTGAATCTTCGTCTGCTTGGTTGACCGCAATAAAGCCAGCCTCTGCCAATAAGATGAAATCTTCTTTGAATTTTTTGATTGCCATAGGTTTTGCCTTTCTGCTTATTGCGTTTTCTGGTTGCTGATCGCGTGGCTGATTACCGTGTTGACCTGAGAGATCAAGTTGGAAATCGATTCACCCATCTGCGTTACCTGGCTCATTTGGAACTGGAGCAAGATAAACGATCCTGGTGTCGCTTGGCTCATTTTACTCGCAAGAGCCCTAACCTGTTTAACGAGGTTGTCTTGCAGCCGCTTATAGGCGGAAATCAAGGAATGGAATGAGAGGGTGATTCCCGGTAGACTGGTCATTGGTTTGCTCCTATTTCACTTTTCGTAAGACTTTCTGCAAGGCGGCATAGCCGTGTAGTAGGATCCCAAGCTGGTCAAAATCCTTCTCGTTAGCCCCTTCGCGAAGATGCTTTTTCATTTCTTGAATCCGTTTTTCAACTTTATCCAAGATCTCTTTGCCGCGGCTCGGTTTTTCTTTAATCTCTTTTTCGAGATCGAAGGCAAACTTTTCACCGGGTTTTTTTTCTAAACCGAACATAATGTTCTCCTTTAGCGGGTGTAGTCGATTTTATAGTTTAATCCATCTTTTTCAAGTAGAATCGTACTTGGATCGATAGAAGTGATCTTCATTCCATCGACTCTGTCGCCCAAAGTGTAGATTTTCCCATTCATCACAACGCTAAAGCCCCGTCCATCGTATGTGGAGGTTCCAGTCACTTGGTAGCTTTGCGAAATGTCGATGCCTGCACGGGTTGCATGGGCGGCTACGGCGAAATTCTTCACCGAGGAAACCCCTTTCACACCGTTCATCTCTTTGAGCAACTTATTAAAATCAGATTCCATAGCCTCATTATACATGCCGGAAAGGACCACATTGCCATTTGACAACTGGAATGTCACGGCTCCCAAATTCATACCAGCGATCATTGCTTGGAGCTGGGTATTGAGAGTTTGCTCGATTACGACATTATTTTCCAACCTATCTAAATAAGGGAAATTCACAGTTAAGTATTCATAAAGTTTAGTCCCGTCGTCAACTGTCGGTATATAACCTGCTGCGACGAATTTTCCAGCTGTTGGCGAATGGATGGTGACTCCGCGCCATGCGGCGGTGTCGGCGATCACATCGTTCATCATTCTCCAAACGCCCTCGTCGATCACCACATTATCTTGCACGGATGTGATAAAATCGATTTGGCTTAGCCGGTACTTCAACTCTAGGTAATCGACATTTGTCAGAACGTGTCCAACGAGGAACAGTCTGCCGCTCCCTGGATTATAGGAGAATTGAACATCGGTGAATTTAGCAAGAGCCTCTTTGATTTCCGATACGGGCTCTTTTTTAACTAGTTCCAATCCATTCGACTTGAAAAGGGAGAAGAAGGTGATGAACATAATGAGGAAAATCGCTGCTGCGGATCCTCCCATTATGAGATATTTCATTGGGATCGGTTCTCTTTTCCAATCCTTCTTCTTTTCTTCTTTGACGTCTTCAACTTCAGATGGAGTCTCATTCACTTTTGGCTGTTCGTAAGAAGGGACCATCGGAGAGTAGATTGTCTCCTGCGGCGCTTCCCGGTCGATAATCATGAATACAGTTGTGCCCAGCGCAACGAGATCTTGCGGGGTCACTGTTTTTCTCTCTGTGATCACCGATCCGTTAACGGCGATCCCGTTTTTCGAACCTAGATCTTCGATGTCGATAACGCCATCAGGGCTCACACCCAAACGGGCATGATTTCGTGAAACGCTTAAGTCTTGGAAGACGATATCGGAGGAATTTGGGTCTTTGCCGATTGTATAGACCCGTCCCTTTTCGATGCCGATCTCAGCCCCAGCGTTGGGACCTGCGATCACTTTGAGCATCAGGGGGGCTTCAGAAATGAGATTGAAGGGGAGGTCTTCCTCGCCGCCGGTGTCCTCGAAAATCGTGTCGTAGGCGGTCATTTCGGGTTTCGGAGGGGAGGGGGGGATTCTGAGCTCTTCCGGCTCAATAGCGGGCTCTCTAGCCGGTATTTCAGGTGCTAGGGGAGCCTCTGGCAGAGGGGTCTCTTCTTCAGCAGGCTCTACATCGCCGAAAATGTCGTCGTAGCCACTGCTTTTCTTCTTTTTTTCAGCCTTTTTTGGGCTTGTCCCGATATCGGGCATAGCCTCTTCCGAATAGAGGAAAACGGTATTGCCGACCTGTACTTTATCTCCCTCTTTGAGGAGAACCGGTTCAGTTCGTTCTTCGTCGTTCACTAATGTCGGATTGACTCTACTTAGGTTTTTTAAGTAGACGCCTTCAGGAGTTTTATTCAGACGCGCGTGTTTTCGCGATACTGTGCTATCTTCAACAACCAAATCGCACGTGTCTGGATCACGTCCGATTGTCCATTCTGCTCCATCTTCCAGATTTAAGATCAGACCTCTGTGAGGCCCTTCTTCTGCAATCAGATGCGCTGGCATCTAAATAACCTTCGCTTAAAATACACTTTCTTCATTCTCAAACTTTGCTACTTCTTCCCGCCAATAGATCAAGTAATTGACAAAATCTTCAATTGTTTCTCTGAAGATCTGATAGTTCAATTCATAAGGCAATCCGATAGAGAGTGTCAAGAATTTCTCGTCGGAATCTAAACCAATTCGTGTTCCGCCGGTACCTTGACCTAATAAATTGGCTCTCATCAGATAGATGAACAGGTCCTCTTTTTTCTTTTTTGGGGCTTCGCAAATTTGCGCGTACAGCGCCATTCCTGGGTCGAGATCTTTGATAGCAACTAGTTCATCACCCAATTTGAACGGATACACTTTTTGTTCGTTAAGTTTGGGTGTATTGATGGATAGTTCCTTGCAAAGTTTCTCTAAATAATCTCGAAGCATGGAAAAGCACCTTCTGCTTCATTATTCTACGGCGGGGAGAAAATTTACAAGGAAGAAACGCAAGTGAAGAGAAAAACTGCGGGGGAAGCCCCCAGCATCCCCCATTTATTATCACCACCGAGAGCACCGAGAACACCGAGATAAGAACTGAGATAGAAACGGGAAAAATAATAAAAAATCAGAAACTGATTTCAATAATAAATCTCAGTGCTTATCTCTGTGTTCTCGGTGGTGATAAATTGGGGGATGCAGGGGGCTTCCCCCGCATCTTAGGCTGTTCGGTCGCGGATTACTTTAGGCGGCGAACTATCGGTGATCGATTCTTTTTCGATCACGATTTCTTTGATGGTTGGATCTGATGGAACTTCAAACATAAGATCGCGAAGTATCCCTTCGGTGATCATACGGAGAGCTCTTGCACCGGTGCCGGTCTTCTTAGCTTTCTCCGCCATTGCTTCAAGCGCTTCTTGCGTGAATGTGAGTTTCACATTCTCTTCAGCGAAGAGATGTTCGTATTGTTTCACGATCGCATTTTTCGGTCTGACCAAAATATCGACAAGGTCTTGAACTGTGAGTTCATTGCAGTTCGCGATGCTGTTGAATCGGCCGACGAATTCAGGGATCATGCCGAAAGAGATTAGGTCTTCTGGTTCAACTTTTGAGAGAAGGTAGTTGGTTTCGTGCGTGTCGATCGCCTTTTTAGTGGCTGCATCGAATCCAATTGTGCTTTTCCCAAGCCGCTTTGCGATCATCTTATCGAGGTGGACAAACGCTCCGCCTACGATAAAGAGGATGTTTTGCGTGTTGACCTTAATATATTCCTGGTTGGGGTGCTTTCTTCCCCCTTTTGGAGGAACGTTGGCTACAGTTCCCTCAACGATTTTGAGGAGAGCTTGCTGAACCCCTTCGCCAGACACATCACGAGTGATGGAGACATTCGATGTCGTCTTTCTGATCTTATCGATCTCGTCGACATAAATGATCCCATGTTCAGCTTTTGCGACATCGTAATCGGCTGCTTGCAAAAGGCGAAGGATGATGTTTTCGACGTCTTCGCCGACGTAGCCTGCCTCAGTTAGCGTCGTCGCATCGGATATTGCGAACGGGACATCTAATATAAGGGCTAGCGTACGGGCCATGAGCGTCTTACCCGATCCAGTTGGGCCGAGGAGCATCACGTTCGATTTGCTGTATTCGATTTCCGATTGTTTTGCGAGCGAGCGAATCCGCTTATAATGGTTGTAGACGGCGACCGAAATGGTCTTTTTAGCCGAATCCTGACCGATGATATACTCGTCGAGATGGGCTTTGATCTCTTTAGGCTTGAGAAGCTTCATCTCGTAGTTAACTGGCTTTTTTTGGACTATATCGACGCAGAGACCGACGCATTTATCGCAGATATATGCGTTCGGCCCTGATATGAGCTTCTCTACGATATCTTCTGTTCTGCCGCAAAAAGAGCAGCTAGCTACTTCGCTCGTATTTTTCTTATTTGTCATACATGTGCAGGTAGTTGAGTGGATTTCTCAGCCGCCGCAGCGAGTTGAGATGGTTTTGCAATATGATCGACGATGCCGTATTTAAGGGCTGCATCTGGATCCATATAGTAGTCTCTTTCTGAGTCTTCGAGGATCTTTTCTAGACTTTGGCCTGTAAAGCGGGACATCAGAGAGGATGTGATTTTTTTCAGTTCTAAAATCTCTTTCGCCTGGATATCGATGTCTGCCGAAGTTCCTCCGACGCCGCCATAAGGTTGGTGGATCATGATGCGGCTGTGAGGGAGAGCGAATCGTTTGCCCTTAGTCCCAGCAGCGAGTAATAGTGCTGACATTGACACGGCTTGGCCGATGCAATAGGTATTGATATCGCAGCCCAGGAACAGCATGGTATCTAAAATAGCTAGACCTGCGGTAATTTGTCCGCCGCCTGAGTTGATGTATAGGTTGATGTCTTTTTTCGGGTCTTCCATTTTCAAAAACAGAAGCTGAGCGACAACTACGTTAGCGACTTGGTCGCCGATGTCGGTCCCGATGAAAATGATTCTATCTTTTAGAAGACGAGAGTAGATGTCCATAGAACGCTCGCCGCGTCCTGTATCTTCGATCACATAAGGCGTTAAAGACATAGTTAGATCCCCTTTTTCTTGAGTTTAGTTGTCTTCAACAGCTTTATCAAGCTTTTTTCATCACATAGTCTTGGGCCTTGGCCAAAATCACTTTAGAAAGGGCTAAAGCGTAAACTTCTTTTGGCATTTGGTCGATTTCAATGTTTTTTCCGCCGTGCGATTGGTAAATGGAGATCGCCTCATTTTGAACTTCTTGGTGAGTCACTGGAATTTTTACGCTCTGAACAATTTGTCTTGAGAGGTAGAACAATCTGACAGCGTGGGCCGACTCAGTAGCCAGCTTTTCTTCGAGATTTTTTCTCTCTTCTTGCGACATTTTGTTCCAGCGCGCTTTGAACTTGGGATCTTGCATCATTTGGTTAAAACGGTGTTTTTTTTCCGTTTCGATGAGCGAATGAGGGAGGTCGAAAACATAGTTTTCGATTAAAAAGTCGTTAACCTGCTCTCTCACTTCGTTTTGTACCTTATCGTCTGCCTGTTTGTTCAGGAGGCCGGCGATTGATTCGCGCATATTGGCGATATCAGAGGCTCCTACTTTTTTGGCGAATTCGTCATCTAACTCAGGGAGGATTGATTCCTCTACCTTTAAGATAGTGATCCGTACATTTTTTGGTTTGAATTCAGCTTTTTCGGCATCGGTTGCTGTGTCGTCTGGTTCGCTTATGCCATCGAGTACGTCGCCGGCTTTTGCACCCTCGACTAGTTTTTTCATCCATGCAGCCATCCGTTCTTTAGAAACTTCAAACCGAATGTGGTGGAAAACTCTTTGAACTGTTTCGCCGTCGACTGTATCCAGGTCGATCATTATATAGTCGCCGTCTTGGATGGCCCGATCATTAATCGGTTTCCATTGAGCATAGAAAAAGCGCATTTGTCTAACGGCTTCTTCGATCTGCTTTTCAGCCACTTCAGCCCGATCCACTGGTTTTGCAATAAATCCGCTTGGATCTACCATTGGTATCATCGGTTCAGTCTCAAATGAAAAGACAAGCTCAGCGCCGTCAGCCGACTGTTTTTTCATGTCGAACGAGATGGGTGAGTTGTTGTTCAGAACGGGTACTTTGGCCGCTTTTTGAGCTGCAGCGAAGGCTAAATCGGCAATTTCTTTGTGGAGTTGTTTTTCCACATCATTTGGGAATTTTTTTAAGATGATTTCTTCAGGAGCGCGCCCTTTTCTGAAGCCGTGTATAGAAACTTCTTTACCGACCGATTTAATAGCATTTTTGCGAGCCTCTTTGACCATTTGCGGGGAGGTTTTCACATCCATTTCGATCCGGCAGGCCGGTTTGCGGTGGACGAGGACTCTTACATCATCACTGATTAGTTCGTGTTCGGCGGCTGGGGCTGAATGGGACACTGATATACTCCGGAAAATATATTATAGATAGCGGGCGATGAGGCTCGAACTCACGACCCTCACGTTGGCAACGTGATGCTCTACCACTGAGCTACGCCCGCATTAAAGGCTTTGAGTATAGGGTACATCGATTTTTTTGATCAAGGGCAAAGTATTTCACCTTCCAAATCGCCGCTCCTTTTCGAAAAATATATTGGCAAAATAAATTTTTATGCTACGTTCCTTGGCCCTTAACCAAGCGGAGGCTTATGACTATTGACGCAGCCACACTAGACGATATTGATTCCCAAACAACGCTACAGTTCTACGATTCATCAGAGATTTCATGGAATGGCCGCACATTGGAGTTGCTTTCTGATTCCCTTCAAAGCTGTCTCGAAGTTTTATCTCTTCAGTTCCCCTCTATGCCGCAAGCCCTTTCGGCAAAACCCATTGTTCATCTGCATATTGATTCCTCAGTAACAACAGCTGCTCAGCCAATATTGACCCCATCAATCGAGCCATCGGAGTGGGCAGCGGCGCAACACTTAGTAAAAGGCTACCTACGAACCGCGCATTTGCCTAAAGAAATACTTGCATCGGCAAGTGAGATCACAGGGTCCATTTCGCTGCAGGATTTGCTTTCCCCGGAGTGGTTTAATCATCCTATTATTCCATTTAATATTCCTCAAGAGGTGCCATTTCCCATATCGCCTTTCACCTTGACTCTCCCGCCTCTCACTCAGCTTGAACTTATGAATATTCCTCTTACTCTCGATCTTCAGGCTTTTTCGGCCCTTTATGCGCACTCACAGCCTTTGCCTGGAGATCTATTGAAGCCGCCAAGAGGATTCTCAAGCCTCTATCCTGATGAGTACTATGTCAGGATACAGTCAGAATATTATGATAAGTTGCAGGCGGACTGTTATAACAAGCTGTTGGCTGTTCAGCAGGCTCAAATTGCAGCATTACCAAACTTACCAGTCCCAGTAGTGGTGGCGCCTCCAATCGATCTTCACGCTATCGCCGCTGCTAAAGCGTTAGCAACCCCGTTGCCTCTCGACTTAGTGAGACCCCCTGGACACTCTCGTCGGAATCATCAGCATTATAGCAAACTGCAGGCTGAATATTATGCTAAGGTTGAGGCTGAGTGTTATGCCAATCTAGTCGCTGAGCAGCAAGCGCAAATTGCCGTAGTGGAAGCTGCCCCACTGCCAGATCCCATCCCTTCGAATACGGAGCAATTTGTGAGCTTTGTTGAGGGTAAGCTGGCTGAAGCCGCAGATCCTAGCTACACCGCGCAGTTCGCAAGACCTGCCTACAATGAGCAATTTGTAGCGATTATTGAGAGTAAGCTTGCCGAACTTAAGGATCCTGCATATGCTGAGCAATTCGGCAGGCCTCTTTATAATCAGCAATTTGTTGCTCAGCTTGAAAGTAAGCTGGGCGCGTACCAGGTATTTAAGGCTGAGGAGCGATTATTGAAAGCTGAGGAGCGCTTATTACAGGCTCAACAAGAGTATGCAGCCGGCGTGAGGATGATTGGGGCTTTTTTTGGGGCGCAGCCAATCGGTTTGCCACAGTTTTTGTCTGAAGAGACTGTTGCTCCTTTATGTGAAATTCCGCTTCTTGGGCATCCCAATCAGCCCACTGTCAACTTTCATTGCGGAATCGCCAATAGTTTTTCCTCTGTCATAGAAGGTGGTGTATGTTTATGTGGTTCTCTGGAAAGAAACTTTGCAGTTCAGCCACATTTAATCCACTCCGATATTATAGTAGAAGGTCTGGCTCTTGTTGCGACAGAGAAAGTTAACGTTTGTGCGCCATATATTGACCCGGTTTTGCAGGTGTTAATATCTGGTGTATATAATGTAAATGGATTCAATTTGGAGAAATTGACTGAAATGGCTCTTGATAACTCCCAAATACAAAAATCTATAGATTATGAGCTTGCAAATCTATCGTCGACAGCACAAAATATCATCAAAATTGGTAACCCAAATTTGAAGCAGGTCCATGTTACTTTTAGCAATGGCGGTTATGTGTTTAGAGAAGCTCTGAAACAATTGTCTCCTGAGTATCGGGAAACGATTGTTGTGATCACTGCAGGGACTACTGCGATAATAGAGAGCGATATGGCGTGTAAAGTTTTCAATATTATTGGGGACAAAGACTATGCCTCAAAGATATGTAACGGCTGGACCGATGGGATTGAAAAAGCAAAAGCTCATTCGAGTGTTGAGGTTATTGAGCAGCGCGAGGTTCTTCCTAGGATTAACGGGCATTACTTTATACAAGATGAATATCAAGACCGCATTTCCGAAATCTTAAAATCTGAAATTGCAAAAACTTATGAAATTTACTAATTTAATTTTCTGTCTTGTGTTTCTCGTTTTTTCTTGCACTAGTAGAGGGGGTATTAGAGATTATCCTCCTTACAAACTTATAATAGAGTTTGGTGAACATATAAAGCCAGAAACAGGTTTAGTTTTGTCTGGTTATGGAGTTAATGTTGGCTTGCCTAAAGACTACAAGGGAAGGGGGATTGGAAACTTTCGAGCAAGTTTTAAGTTGCCCAAAATGCGAAGTGATGAAATTTCATTGGATTATGCAAGAAACTTGATCGTGTTTTTGGGTGAGCGATTTTTGGGAGAAATTAATTCTAATTCTAAAGTAAGACCTGACTTGGATTTCTATCCTTTTACTAGTGATTTCATAGATATTACAATTCATTTCAAGGATGAAAATCAAATTGACTTGGGGCAGGGGGTTGCCTTGATTTATTTTCGTCAGGGCAGGATCGTTTATGAAGGCTACAAAATATCTGAGTATACCAATCGTTTCCCAGCAATTGGCAAACATTTCACCATCCACGAAGAGAGTTACGCGGAAGCCTTGGATATTGTAAAGAAGCAGAAGGGAATATGACTGAACGAATCACCCTATTTGACTGGCTTATCGTCGTACTCACTTTAGTGGTAGGGATTCTCGATGTCAGCATCTTAGATGTTCTTATCTATTGGGCAATGAAGTTGACCCTGATAGGGCCCGCCTTTTCGTTTTTATTTATCTACATTCTGCTTTTTAACATTGCCATGTTTACTGCCTTTGGGATCTACGCATTCATCCACGTAAGGAGAAAAAATTTCGGCATGGGATTGTTTTTGACCTTAATGCCGATCGTTTTGGGGGCATTTGAAGTCGATGTATTGGACAGATTTTTTTTCCACCTAATACAGCCAGGTTTTTGGTATTAGAGATTGTTCACAAATTATTTTTCAATGCGAAATTGCTGTTTTTTAGAGAGTGTATGGGTATTTCTTAAATATAGGATTTGCGAGGTTAACATGGATGAAGAAATCGCCTTAAATAATCGGCTCCTTAAGATTCCTGCTGTGTTGGCTGGGATCGTCAATTTGTTCATTTTTGCTTTATTAGCTTTGTATACTTTTCTCCCGATTTTCTCTGGAGGTAGTGATTTTTTAAATAACTGCATATTTCTGTCTAACATTGCTGTATTTGTTGTTTTTGATTTCTTCGCTTTTCGTTGTGTGATTAAAGATCGTTTTGGGTTGGGTTTTGTTTTATTTGCAGTCCCTACACTTCTGGTTTTCTATCAACTAAAGTTGCTTGAGAAGTCATTGGTCCACTGAAAGCTGTGTTAGCTTGGCCAATGATTCAAGCAAAGGACGTATTGGCAAAAGCATCTTTTTTCAAGGCGATGTGACTGAATTTTTCACCTTTGTAAATTTTTTGGTTGCGGTTGTTTTCGGAAATCTGTAAATGTAAGGATTCAGTCTAACCGGTTGTAAGGCTATGTTGAATTTTCGCAAGATGAGACAGGATTTTTCCTCCGCCATTTTAAAAGAGGGGAAGCAACTGTATGATAAGAACAAAATCTTGCAAGCCAAGATCATTAAGCTCGACAACGAGACGATCCGCTTCAGCAGCAAGGTTCTCAGTAATTACGAAAGTACTTACGAGAGTGAAATCGAGGTTGACCGCTTCGAATCCACTGCCGTTCATACAAACTGCGACTGTCCCAGCAGATACGATTGCCAACATTTAGCCGCGCTCATTTTCTTCCTTGAAGACAAAATCGATAGCCTTCTGATTGAGTACTCGAAAGAGGCCGACTTCGCCAAGGGCGATGGACTTGAGGCCCATGAGAAACTGGAGCTGATCGAAGCAGTTAAAGAGGCTGAGAATAAAGAGGTCGTCAAACAAGACGCTAGGTACCAGAAACAGGTGCTTCAGGAATATGTAGCCTCGTCTGAGGTTCTCTCCCATTCTCCCTTCTTCCTCCCGCAGCAAGAGGGGGCATTAGCCGAGGCGGAACTTGCTGTTATTTTCAATCCGCAGACATTGCAGGGCGAAAGAAAGAGCAAGGTGGAATTCCAGCTGGCTCTCAGACTTCCTTTCCGATCAAAGCCTCTGCAGATTTCACAGCTGAAGGGATTCCTTGAGGCAGTGAGGTATGAAGAGCCCCTATTTGTGGGCGGCCGGCGCCTCTTTTTCTCTCTTAAGAGCTTTGATCAGCTTGGAGCGTCTCTACTCCAACTAATTATGGATCATGCCCGGATGCTCGAAAGTTCGCAAAACGAACGGGCGAGCCGCATTGCTCAGATCGACCCAGAAGTTTTTGGACTTTTATTGGCCCGCACGCATGAAATCGCCATGAGCCAATCGGGCCCAAGAGGATTTAAAGACCTCGACGATGAGCTGCCAGCGCTTCCCTTTTTATATCTAGGCACTTTGGAAACGCCTCTCCGCTATGCTCCAAATCCCGTAACCCTTAGGTTTCAACTCGAATATATCGATCCGCCCGCTGCAAAAATCCTTTTCAAACCGAAACTTGTGATCGGCGAGACCAGTTTAAACGTTGAAGATGTCATCCTCTTCGAATGCGCTCAGCCCGGCATGATCAACCAAGATACTTACTATCGGTTCCCGCAGCATATCAAGCGTACGCACCTCCTGAATTTAAATACGATTAGGGACATGACGGTTCCCGAGCCTCTATTCGGTACATTTGTCGAGAACGCCCTTCCCGAATTAAAGCGTTTTGCCGAAGTGTCGAATGCAGAGATCATCGAGCGTTTCGTCACACTTCCTTTCGCCGGCAAATTGGGTGCCCGCTGCCAGCTCACCTATCTGGATGGCGAGCTCGATGCAGACCTGTCGTTCTCTTATGATGGACAAGAAGTTCCTTCGATTGCTTCAAAACTCACATACGACCATATTAAGACGTTTGCGACAGAGCAGGGGATTTTGGCTCGCAACCTCGTGGAAGAGCGTCAGATCGTCGAAGAACTCTTCCAAGATTTCGTTTTCAATCCGCAAACAAGCGCCTATGTAGCTAAAACCGAGAAGAAGATCGTCGAGTTCATGACCGGCGTGATCCCTCGCAACCAGCACCGTGTCCAATTTGAGTGTCCGCAAAATCTCCTCGATCAGTTTATATATGACGAGACGACGTTCAAGCTTAAGTTAGATGCCAGCGAGACGATGGGATACTACGACATCGATCTCAAAGTCAATGGAGCTCTGCGCGGAGTGAAACTTGAACTTCTGTGGGAATGTTTGGCCGCCAAGAGATCATATCTCGAGCTCGATGCAAAACGGGCAAAAGAATCGACATCTTCCCGCTTTTCGAAAATCCTTGTCCTCGAACTCGACCGGATTTCGAAATTGGTGCAGCTCTTTGACGAAATCGGCATCAAAAAACTCGATGACCATAAAGAGAGAAAGCCTCTCTGGAACCTCGCTACAATTGACCCGAAAGCCTTCGACGGCCTCCCTGTCGAATTCACTATGTCTGACAAATTGCTTGAAATCCGCAGTCAGATGCTCGGTCAGACTCAAATTACCCCGTCGCCCATTCCGAAAGAGCTCAAAGCCGACCTCCGTCCCTATCAGGCCGAAGGGGTTCACTGGCTCGAGCGGCTCCGCCTCATGTACCTCAACGGGATTCTCGCAGACGACATGGGCCTTGGAAAAACAGTTCAGGCCATCACTGCAATCACCCAAAATCAGCTCAAAAACAAAGATGCGAAAACGCTCATTGTTTGCCCCACATCGCTCCTTTACAACTGGAAAGAGGAGCTCAACCGCTTCAATCCGAAACTGAAGGCGATTGTTGTCGACGGCATCCCCAATCAGCGGAAAAAACTGTTGGCGCGGCTGAACGAATACGATGTGATCATCACTTCGTACACGCTCCTCCAAAAAGATATCGAGACCTATAGTCAGATGTCCCTTTCTTACGCGATACTCGATGAAGCGCAGCACATCAAAAACCGGGGCACCCGCAACGCCAAATCGGTCAAGATGATCCAGGCTGCCCACCGCCTCATCCTCACGGGTACGCCGATAGAGAACTCGCTCGACGAGCTCTGGAGCCTCATGGACTTCCTCATGCCAGGGTTCCTCAGCACCTACGACCGGTTTGTCGAAAGCTATGTCCGCGTGACAGGCGAGCAGCATGTGCAGAACATCGAGTACCTTCGCAAAAAAGTATCCCCATTTATCCTGCGCCGCATGAAGAGCGATGTGCTTCACGATCTTCCACCTGTATCGGAAATTGTCTACCACTGCCAGCTCTCGGATGTGCAAATGGAGCTCTACAAATCGTACGCCGCATCGGCACGCGACGAACTGGTCAAACTGGTCGAACGCGACGGATTCGACAAAGTGCAGATCCACGTTTTGGCCACCCTCACACGCCTCAAGCAGATCTGCTGCCACCCAGCGATCTTTGCCAAAGAGAAAGCCGAGCTTGGCGATTCGTCCAAGTACGACATGCTCCTCGAGCTCCTTCAGACGCTCGTCGAAAGCAATCACAAAACTGTTATCTTCTCGCAATACACCCGCATGCTCCAGATCATGCGCGAAGATTTCGAGCAGCGCGGCATCCCATTCTCTTACCTCGACGGCAGCACCAAAAACCGCCTCGATATTGTTAAAGAGTTTAACGAGAATGCAAAAATACCGGTCTTCCTCGTATCGCTTAAAGCGGGCGGAACTGGCCTCAACCTCGTTGGCGCCGATACAGTCATCCATTACGACATGTGGTGGAACCCAGCCGTTGAAAATCAAGCCACTGACCGCGTACACCGCATTGGCCAGAAAAATTCGGTCTCCT
Source organism: Chlamydiota bacterium (assembly GCA_031423235.1). Classification (GTDB taxonomy): domain Bacteria; phylum Chlamydiota; class Chlamydiia; order Chlamydiales; family SM23-39; genus REEB52. Next base: position 30,462 of record JANPFC010000126.1, read on the forward strand.
CTTACAAATTGATCACCCTGAATACAATTGAAGAGAAGATCGTCGAAATGCAGCGGCGCAAAAAAGGATTGGTCAAGAAAGTGGTAAGCTGCGATGATGAGGCAATTGCTAAACTCACGTGGGAAGACGTACTAGAACTTTTACAAACTTGAGATTATGAATAAAACTGCTGACAAGGCCCTTAATACACTCAATCATCTCCGCAGTCTTCTCTCCAAAAAGTTCAACCGCATTTCCGGAATATTCTCCAGCGACATCGGGATAGACCTTGGAACGGCCAACACGCTCGTCTATGTCCGCGGCAAGGGGATAGTCCTCGCCGAGCCATCCGTAGTAGCTGTCGACTCGCTCACCAATGAAGTTCTCGCCGTCGGCCACACCGCTAAAGCGATGCTAGGTAAAACACCCCGTAAAATCCACGCAGTCCGTCCTATGAAAGACGGCGTTATCGCCGATTTTGAGATTGCCGAAGGGATGATTAAAGCCCTACTCAAGCGCGTCACACCTGCTCGCAGCCTCTTCCGTCCCCGCATCCTCATCGCCGTCCCATCTGGTATTACCGGCGTAGAAAAACGCGCGGTTGAAGATTCGGCCCTCCATGCAGGCGCCCAAGAAGTGATCCTCATTGAAGAACCCATGGCTGCAGCCATCGGCGTTGATTTGCCCGTACACGAGCCATCCGGCAACATGATCATAGACATCGGCGGCGGTACGACAGAAATTGCCATTATTTCACTCGGCGGTATTGTTGAATCCAGATCTCTCCGTATCGCGGGAGACGAGTTCGACGATTGCATCATGAACTACATGCGCCGTACCTATAATCTCATGATCGGACCGCGTACAGCGGAAGAGATCAAAATGACCATCGGGTCTGCCTATCCACTCGGCAATAACGAGCTTGAGATGGAAGTGCGCGGCCGCGACCAAGTCGCAGGACTTCCAATCACCAAGCGGATCAACTCGGTTGAAATCCGCGAATGCCTTGCTGAACCCATTCAGCAAATCATTGAGAGCGTCAAACTCACTCTCGAAAAGTGCCCGCCAGAACTTGCAGCCGATCTCGTAGAGCGCGGCATGGTTCTCGCAGGCGGCGGCGCCCTCATGAAAGGGCTCGATAAAGCTCTCATTAAAGAGACCGGCCTACCCGTATGCGTAGCGCCGAACCCGCTCCTCGCCGTATGCCTTGGCACCGGCAAAGCCCTCGAATACCTCGACAAGTTCAAGCGCAAGAAGCCCCTTTAAGTCGTTTTTAACCATCTTATTCTTAAATGCTTGTCCTCTGTTCATGCAAATCTAAAGTCTGACTTTGGAAATGCTTGAATTGAAGTTAGGTGTCTGCTATACTGAGTCTTAGGTAAGCATGTATATTCATAGAGCCATAGAGGGTCTTCTCAAAGAGGCCCTAACCCAGTTCCCGGTATGTTTAATTACAGGCCCAAGGCAGTCTGGTAAATCGACACTTCTGCAAAATTTTTTGAGTACTTACACCTATGTAACCTTGGATGATCCCGTTCATCGATCGATGGCTAATCAGGATCCGGAGTTATTCTTAAGCAGTTTTCCTTCTCCCGTTGTGATTGATGAAATTCAATATGCACCTGAATTGCTCAGCTATATAAAAATCCGTGTGGATCAAAACCGACAACTTCATGGCCAATACGTGTTAACTGGTTCCCAGATTTTTCAGTTGATGAAAGGGGTTTCCGAAAGTTTAGCAGGAAGGATTGCAATTTTTCACTTATATCCTTTGAGTTGGACCGAGATTGAAAGTCATAAACAGATCAGTGATCAGCAATGCGCAAAGCAAACTGTTCGGGGGTTTTATCCCGAATTTTTTGCAGTGCCGGAATTGAACTGGAATTTATGGTACGGATCCTATTTAGCTACTTATATAGAACGTGACGTCAGGAATATTAAATCGATCACCGATTTGGGGCGGTTTCAAACATTTATTTCTCTATTAGCTACGCGTGCTGGGCAGTTATTAAATATCTCCGAAATTGCAGGGCAATGTGGAATTTCTCAGCCAACTGCAAAAGATTGGATTTCAATATTAGAATCGACCTATATTATTCAAATTTTACGACCCTATCATAACAATCTTTCCAAGCGACTTGTAAAATCGCCGAAAGTTTTTTTTGTTGATACCGGGCTGCTCTGTTATTTGTTAGGCATCGATACTTCGGAGAGATTTTTTAAGGCGGCTGAAAGGGGACCTGTTTTTGAAAACATGGTTATTATGGAAGCGGTCAAGAGGCTTTCTCATCGTATGGAACGGTCGCAGGTCTTTTTTTATCGAACAGCCTCGAATGTAGAGGTCGATTTAATTATTGAGAGGGGCAATGGGATTGAAGCTTATGAGATCAAGCATGCCAAAACTCTCCATCGCGATATGGCTCGCCCCTTATCCATCTTCATTAAAGATCACCAAGTTGTGAAAGCCTTGGTTCTCTCATTACATGAGAAGCGGATGCCTCTTTTAGAGGGCATATGGGCTGACCATTGGTCCCAAATTTTGAAAGATTCTTAAGACTCAAATTTCTTCAAATGGGAACGAGTATAAACCAAGAAGTTATAGCGAAATATTCCTCTCAAGAATAGACTTTTTGTCATGGAATACAAGCAGTGGATCAATGATATTGCCGCGCTTTGCAGGCCGGCGCACGTCCATCTTTGCGATGGAACTGATGAAGAATACAACACTATTGCTGCTCAAATGGTTGCCAAGGGGACTCTCGTTCCTCTCAAACGGCCTGGCAGTTTTTGGTGCCATTCCCATCCAGACGATGTAGCCCGCGTCGAAGAATGTACTTTCATCTGCTCCAAGGAAAAAATAGACGCTGGCCCCACCAACAATTGGCAAGACCCAGCCGTTATGCACCCGCGGCTCAATAAACTCTTTGCCGGCTGCATGGAAGGGCGTACCATGTATGTCATTCCCTACTGCATGGGCCCCCTCGGATCTCCCTCTTCCAGGATCGGCTTTGAAATCACCGATTCCCCCTATGTCGTCCTCAACATGAAGATCATGACCCGCATGGGGAGCCAAGTCCTCCCATTTTTAAAGGGGTCCTTTGTCCCTGGAGTCCATTCTGTCGGAGTCCCCCTTAAACCGGGCCAGAAAGACGTTCCATGGCCCTGCAACCCCCATGATCGGTGTATTGCCCATTTCCCCGAAGAGAGGTCCATTTGGTCCTTCGGAAGCGGCTATGGCGGCAATGCCCTCCTTGGCAAGAAGTGCTTGGCTCTCCGGATAGCCAGCGTATTGGGCAGAGATGAAGGGTGGCTCGCTGAACATATGCTGATCCTCGGCCTCACCAGCCCGAAAGGCGAGAAAAAATACATCGCCGCCTCCTTCCCCAGCGCCTGCGGTAAAACCAACCTCGCCATGCTCACTCCCACCCTGCCCGGATGGAAAGTCGAGTGCGTTGGCGATGATATTGCTTGGATGCATTTTGGTTCCGACGGCAGGCTTTATGCCATCAACCCAGAAGCTGGCTATTTCGGCGTGGCTCCCGGGACCTCTCTCAAGACCAATCCAAACGCCATGCGGACCATCACTCACAACACCATATTCACAAACGTGGCTCTCACCCCCGACAAAGACGTCTGGTGGGAGGGGATCGACCTTCCTCCTCCTTCAGGTCTTACTTCATGGCTCGGAGAGCCCTGGGACCCAAAATCGGGCAAACCGGCAGCCCACCCCAACTCCCGCTTCACTGTCTCCGCGAAACAGTGCCCCATCTACTCGTCCGAAGCTGAAAATCCGAAGGGCGTCCCCATTTCCGCCATTATATTTGGCGGCAGGCGCAACTCGGTTGTCCCGCTTGTCATGGAATCGTTCAGCTGGCAGCACGGAGTCTTCCTCGGCGCAAGCGTCTCTTCGGAGATGACAGCCGCCGCCAAAGGAGAAATCGGCAAACTCCGCCACGACCCATTCGCCATGCTCCCATTTTGCGGTTACAATATGGGTGATTATTTTGCCCACTGGCTTGAAATGGGCAAGCGATCCTCCCATCTGCCGCGCATCTACTACGTCAACTGGTTCTTAAAAGATGAAGAGGGGAGATACCGTTGGCCAGGCTATGGGGAAAATTCCCGCATCCTTAAGTGGATTTTCGAGCGCACCTCGAACCAGGCCCCCGCTCAAAAAACTCCCATCGGACTCTTGCCCGAAACCCTCGATCTTACCGGACTCCACGTCGATCTCAAGCGGCTTCTCGAAGTCAACCCCGCAGCATGGTTGAAGGAAACCGAAGAACTCTCCACCTATTTCAAACTTTTTGGAGACCGGATGCCCAAACCGCTTATCGATGAATTAAATCAACTTAAAGAAAGGATTCAGCAATGCGTTACGTAACACTCGTCCTAATCTTCCTCTCTTCTCTTCACTCCAATGAATGGATCGATGAAGCGCGCGCAACCGCTCCGCAAACCGAAGAAATTCTCGCCCTTTTCGATCAAATTGGATCTAGCCGAGTTGTGATAGAAACTGGCAGCGACGATCTGCGCATTAAATACGTCCATGCGCAAGGATGCATCGAACAGATGCTCGCCCGAAGACAGGAATTGGGCCAAATCACAGACCTCGTTGGAATCATCCACACGCCCCTTCCAGCCACGCCGCTCTGCGTCAAACCAGAAGAGACCTCTACACTTGATCCAAAAAAATGGGAAACCGTCCTCTCCCGAGCGCAAATCCTCCGCGAGTATCTCGCGAAGGGGAGCAAGCTCTACATTGTCTATCCAGAAGGGGGCCTCCAAAAACGGTCAGCCGATCAGCAGTCCGTGTACACAGCGGCTCTTGAACAATTTTCAACCAACCTCATCGACTGGACCCTCGACGCAAACACAATCGATCCAGATATGATTGGCGCCACCTATCTTTTCCGCGGCAGCGACAACGAACTCTATGCCTTTTCGATCAAAGCCCGCCAAATCACCGACATGCAGCCAGAAGCTGAGTGGGGAATTTGGTTTGGACCTCTTAGCGATGAAGCCATTTCTCTTCGCGTTAACGCAATATGCGACTACCTCTCCTCTGTAGGCGGTCCCAAGCTTTAAAATATTTCTTTACCAAAAATTAAGAAATTGTTTACCTTCTTTTGTCAATTCAAGAGGAGGTAAATTATGGCAGCAGTTGTTGCGCTCCAGCAGATTCACTTACCGCCGCAAGCCGTGGCGATCGACATTCAGCCCAATCCGCAAGATCAGCGGGTTGTTGAGGCATCCAAAGGGATCTTTGAAACGGTAAAAGCGACCTCCGTCCGTATTTGGGAGGCCACTGTTATTGGCATTAGCGCCGCTGGCGATAAGATTTCATTTGTCTTCTTCCGCGTACTGGAATGGATCCATCCCTCGCTCGGACCCAAGATTGAAGTTGTATTCCTCCGCATCACGAATATTTGGCAGGCGATTAAAGATGCGTGGAAGGCGGAAGAAATCCGTAGACAGATCGAAGACTTAAGCGTTCAGAACCTTGAGCTTCGACAGAGAACCCGCGACTATGATCAAGTCCTCTTAGAGAGGAACCAATTTCAGCAAGGCAATCACGCTCTTCTCGCGGCCAAGAACTTCGCTGAAGAAGCTCTTCGTCTAGCCCAACAGCAAGAAGCGAATATCGTGGGTAGAGAGCGAGCCGTTGTTGAGTATCGGGACATCGTCGTATTGAAAAACCAGCGGCTGGAAGAAGAAAATCTAGATCTTATCCGTCAAAGAGATGAAGCAAGACAAGAGCTTCTTCCATTCCTTGCCGGCAATCAGCAGCTCCGCGACGAATTAGCAGCAGTTCAACAGCAAGTTCTCGATTTGCAGCAGCAACTTCCGGCCCACCAGCAAATGCAAGAGCAATTTGCTATCGTCGCCCAAGCAATAGGCAAGGTGCAGCGATTTGGCAGGACCGAAATTGACGATGGGCTAGATACATTATTGCCTCTTCTCAGCGGTCAAATCTTACAAGCGAAAGAGAAGCTCAATCAAGTCAGAGCCACTGTCGTGCCGAATAGTCCGACGGCCATTGCGCTCCAAAGTTTCGAGCGGATCATGGGAACAGTCGAAGCCTATTTAGGGCAAGTAACGGAAGCAATGCAGCTTCATGGCAATTACCAGCAACCGGTAAATCGGCTGCTCTATAACCTTCAACCAGTGGCGGTGTAAAATGGCAGCAGTAGTTCCAGCAGTTATTGCGTCAGGACAAGGATTTCCTGTAGATCAAGATGCAGAGGTGCGTGCCGACGGCCTTGCCGTGATCAATCAACAGCAAGTCCAAATTCGGCAGCTGCAAGAGCGAGTCTTACAAGGGCAAGTGCAAGGACAGCACACGGCTCAGCAATATGAGAACCAGCTATTTGCAATGAGCCAGGAGCGACAAGCATTATCCGATCGTCTCGCTGCATCTCAGCAGCAAATTGATAATATGACGCGCCTCTTTGAGCAAAGCCAAGCACAAGTACAAGAGCTGCAGAGGAGGCAAGTGCAAGACGCCGCGCAGATAGCAGCCGGGCAACGTGAAGTAGCAGCCATTAGCGAACAGCTTGTTCAAGAGCGGGCGCAGGTACAGCTGCTTAGGCAGCAGCTTCAAGTCACCACAAACCAAGTTCAGCAGCTCACAGCGCAAGTTGACCGGTTACAGAGCATGCACAGAGAGACCCTTGCGATGGTCCAAAAGCAGCAAAAGACAGAAGAGAGCTCAGTTCTTGCTGATATTGGCTCTTGGCTATGGAGAGGCCTCCAAGGATTTCCCCAATCAGCTTACAACCCTAAAGATTATTAAGGAGAATTATGGCATTAGCAATACAAGCACAGGGCATAGCCCCTGCACCTATCACCCAGCAGCCCCCTGCGGCTCAAACAACCCAGCCTTTACTGTTCTTTCCACGCATGAAAGAGAACGCTGTATGGGCCTGGACAGCGACAGTTGAGAAACTGGAGACAGTTGGGCAGAACCTGAAAAGGCTTCTATTGAAAGTCGTTGATGCGATCCGCGAGTTTTTTGCACCAAAGTTCGAGTCGGTGAAGAAAGCGGCAGTAGATCTCTATGAGCGATTTACAAACAAGCCAGTAGCCGCTGCTGCAGTAGCTCCTGTTGTAAAAGCGCCAGAAGCAGTTGTTGCGCCAGTTGTGCCAAAAGTTGCTGAAGAGCCGCAGCCAGCACCTGCAGCTCAACTTTTCGTTCCTCAGCCGATAGAGCCTATTGCCCAGCCAGCAGTAGAGCCGCCGGCCCAAGTGCAGATGCCAGTAGCAGCTGTTGTCATTGAAGCGCCAGTCCCAGCCCCTGTCGCTGCCGCAGCCGCAGCACCAGCTCCTGTACAAGCAGAGCCAGAGAAAGTAGGTATATTCAATTTCTGGCACAATTGGTGGAAGTAAGTTTTCGTTTTAATGGGTGGAAGAAATTCCACCCATTCTTATAGAAGTTCTCTTATATGGCGACAGCTGGCGCTACATCCCATCTTTGGATTTCTGCCAAAATGGCCTCGCCGGGAAGTTCGCAGTGGCTAGCGCCAGGCACCACAATGCCTGATTTATTTTCCATCAGTCCCTCTCTTTCCAGGCCATCGAGCAGACTAGAAGGGGTCATGATCTCATCATTTTCTGCTTGGATGACCACTTCATGGATCCCATTTTCCTGGAATTTTCTTGAAGCTGCCATCGAGTCCATTTCGCAGCCGAACCATCTGAGTGCTTTGCCAGCTATTGGGCTTTGAATTTTTTCAGCTAAGCTGCTCAATCGATCAAACGTCATCATTCTCAAAGCCAGATACTGAACATCTGGCTTAAAATCGTGCTTCATCGCGGCAAGTCCGATTGCAGCTCCGCCTAAAGAGTGTCCGGCCATTACAATTTTCCGAGCCTTGACAGCCTCTTCCAAGAAACTCATGCCAACTTCCTGCGCATCGCCGATCCGATCAACCGTTGCAAGACCCTGACTCTTTCCTACGCCCGGTCCGTTGACCATTAGAACATTGAAACCCGCCTGCAAGTACGGCTGGATATTTGCTCCAACTTGCTCTTCGATAGTCGTGCAATTGCCTGGAGCAAAAAGGGCCCATTTCCCATTACCGATATTCCCCTGATGGCCGATCAGCACACCCGTATACCGCTGCCCCTCTTTTTCCAGCACGACTTCTCTCTTTACGAACTCTCTCAGTCCTTCATGCTGAAAAACACTTTCAATATGGGATCTTTGGTCAGCGCATAGCTCCTCAGTAAAGACATGTTGAGCTGGGAATACCACCATCATGGCGATTCTTCCCGCCAGCGCCTTGACGGCCTCGTACAGTCCCCATGGCAACAAAATAATCTTCAAAGCAATCAGCGCAATCGTCTTGGCCTTTTCGCACCAGCCCCCATTCTCCCTTACCGCGAAGTCGCACACGGAGAAGTCCTTCCTCATCGCTTCATACTTATTAAAAGGCTGCCAGTCAGCCGGAGCCTGGCCGTTTTCGGGGAAGTATTCTCTGTAGATCGGATTTACATCAATGTTCACACAAACCTCAAAATTAGCCTCATATTCTACAGCCAATATTACAATAAATCAACTCTCGCGTACTAATCATCCTATCTGTTAAATTTGTATTCAATTATGGCAATTAAACAATTTATTAGACCGGGCGCCTATGCCCTCATCATCCAGAATGACAAGATCCTCCTAAGCCGCAAGACAGCGGGCCCACACATTCATTTATGGGATCTGCCCGGAGGCGGTATAGAATACTCGGAAACGCCCCTCGAAGCTCTCCATCGCGAGCTTCTCGAAGAAGTGGCCATGCGGACAACCGACCCCACGCTCCTGACTATCCTCACCGTCCACGGCGAACACCCCGACCCCACTCCCTACCGCTATCACCACCTTGGCATAATCTATCGCATCCACGACATCATCCCCACTGACCACACACCCGAGGAAGAGACCCATTGGTTCCCAATCCACACTCTCGACCCAGCTCAGGTCACACCCTTTGTCCGCCAGCTCCTCGCCCAAAAGCTTATTTAGGTGTCAATGTATTAAGGTTAAAAAGGATTTAGCGACTGAAAACCGGGCGAAAAATAAAATTAAGCCAATCGCTTTTTAAGAAAAGAGAGCATGACGATAGAGAACCCCATCCAGCCCAATATGACTAACATTTGCCATGGTGCAAGGTCAATGTCCTTCTGAAGGGCACTGCCCTTCGGGATTAAAATCTCACATTTAGCTCTAGCTGACTTCAGCTTTGCTGCATAACCGTAAAGTTCTTCAGGGGGAAGTGACTCGAGATAAGTCGCGTATTCATATATTACTGTTGAATTCCCATTCCCAAGCTTAATAAATGAACAAGAACAGGTGAAGGCAGGATGTTCTACTTTCCAATTATTTAGAGTTCCTTTTACTCCTGAGAGATGAATCTTTTCCGTGACTTTAAACGGTGAGGAAAGTGTCAACGGTGTTTTCCGATTCGTATCGATATCCTTATTTAAATGCTCAAAGATCACCAAAGGGACAAACGAGGTAGCAGGGACGGCGTTTTCATCTCCCTTCCAAAAGTCCTCAATCGCATATCTTTCTACTGTGATGATTTGATTTGCCTTCCTTTCATCGGAGATTTGAAGGGGATAGTCAATTTTCAATGAAGGGATGAAGCTAGCGTAGCCAGAAAGAAATTCCTTTTCGATATCACGCAATTTCTGCAGATGTATTTTATGACGAGTGTTATTTGCTCTATTCCCAAAAAAAGTAGTCTTGACCTCTAATTTCCCAGAGTTATCAACATTCAGTTTTAGGGCAGTTTCGATTTCCAGCTTATCTGTGAAAGTCTGCTTGGGCAGTTCGACGTAAGTATCTTGCGAGTCTGCGAGAATAAGGCCGTGCTTATATTCACGACATTGCGATGAAGCGAGATCGCCTCCTTGATACATCAGAGTTGGGTCTACAAAGAGAAGTCCCTCCTTGAGTTCGATGCACAAAATCACATGGTCGAAGACAAAAGGGGAAGGGAGCCTCTCGTTCAAGGAGGGGTTTTCCCTAACGTTGACTAAGCAGGGGTAAGACCTAATATCCATCGCATCTAAGAAGGCTCTTAATAGCTGAGTTTTTCCCTTGCAGTCCCCAAAACGTTGATTTAGAACCTCTAATGGGGCTGCGGGTTTTAGGCTGTTCATCCCATCTTCTATCCCAAGATAGCGGATTTCATCTTGTACAAATCGAAGTGCAATCAAAGCCCTATCCGAACTTGAATCACTAAGTTGTTCCCATGTTTTTACATATTGCATGGCTGCGTGATCGCTCTTTAAATCGTCGTTGAAAGTGTAGTAGGGGAGAGTCCAATCAATGATCTCGCGCCAATTTGAGAAAGAACTCAGATCGACTAAAGCTCCCAAATGAAGTTCTTTGGGCTGACCGTATTCAAAATCATAGGGGAGGCTATGATCTATCATCCAACTGCATTCCCGATCCTCCTGATGCATGAAAGATTCCCATTCTGAAGAGCTATGTTTGATAGAGAGCTTTTGCAAACCAGGATGAACGATTCTCCAGTGGATTCTTTCTACCGGGCATTGGAATTGTAGTGGGAAACAGCTAACAAAGTTATCTTCTAGAAATGGATTTTTTCCTGATAAGGAGTAGGAATACTCTAAGATATCGCCAATTCTGACATCATCTAGAAATGAAATCATGTAGTAACGACCGTCAAAGATGCCCGATTCGAGATCGTTTTCTCTTTGAATGACCTTCATTTTTTGTCTGTCGAGCTTATCAATTCTTTGATCTCCTCGATGGATGACAACAGAATGAAAATTTAGCTTTTGATAATCGGGATCAAAGGGGATATAGAGGTTTGAATATTCTTGCAATCCAACCTCATCGAGAATTTTTAAAGCATGTCGGTAATAAGATGAGTGTGCCGATAGATCATTTTGATGATCAATAAGAAGCCAACTTACATTAATCTGAGAAGAACTCACAGGTGCAACAGGAATCTTCACATCTATTACGAAAGATGGTGGAGGCTCGATGGAGACGAATTCTTGAAGAGGGTCTTCATTTTGCAAGGGATTCTAGCTCCTGTTTCTTCATCCTCCATTCTCGGTTGATAAGGTGCTTTAAGAAGGGGGTTTATGGTGGACCCCTTTGTCTAGACAGGTTTTTCGACTAAATTTGTTTGCTTCATAGTTTATTCCTTTTCAGTACTTTCCGTCCGGAAAAATACTGGGTTTGCAAAGGGATTTATCCCTTTGCCGGGGTTATAGGGGCAGAG
>JANPFC010000127.1:0-10684 GCA_031423235.1 Chlamydiota bacterium
GGGGGGCCCCCCCGAACCCAAACAAATTCATTTTTTTTCTTTTGGGGTGGGGGGCTCCCCCGCCTCTGTGGTTTCTTACCTCTGTGGTAAATTGTTTTTGCTTTTTCTATGTCATATTGTCCTGGATTGTGTTGTTGAACAAAAGTTTTTTTCTTTTTTGATAAATTTCTTTCATAGACGATTCCTCTATGCATCCTGCTGGATTCGAAGAGGTTTTGAATAATATTTTGACGTGTTACTAAGTTTGTTTGTTTGTAATATAAAGTTTTTTCTTTATTTTTTTTAATCGTGTTCGTTAGATTGAAAATTTCTAGCGTTGCGTAAAAAAACCGATTATAGTTTTTTGGCTCAACTGGAGAAATAAATGTTGGTAATGAAATTCGGCGGCGCGAGTGTCGCAACATCAGAAAGCTTCCATAAAATTGCGAAAATCATTATTGAAAGATCTTTACTGCAAAAAAAAATAGTAGTTGTTGTGAGTGCCATGGCAAATTCGACCGATCAACTTTTAGAGCTGGCCCGCAAGGTCCACCCGAATCCGCCGACTCGCGAACAAGATATGCTCGTTTCAGTTGGTGAAAGAATTAGTATTGCTCTATTAGCTATGGCTCTTGCTAAAGAGGGGGAAGAGGCAGTGAGCTTCACCGGCAGCCAGTCTGGAATCATCACTTGCGAGAACCATTCCGATGCTAGAATCGTCGATGTTAGGCCCAAGAGACTATTAGATGCCCTAGATAAGGGGCAGGTGGCTATTGTCGCCGGGTTTCAAGGGGTAAGCCGGAAAGGGGAGATCACCACGCTAGGCCGCGGCGGTTCCGACACCAGTGCGGTGGCTCTGGCTGTCGCTTTAGGCGCGACAAGAGTCGAGTTCTATAAGGATGTGCAGGGGATCTTCGATTCCGATCCTAAATTGAACCCGCAAGCTAAAGTATTGCCCCATTTAAGCCACTCTGATGCGCTGAAACTGACCCAAGCTGGCGCAAAAGTTCTCCATTCGCGATGCGTAGAGCTTGCTGAGAAAAATGGGGTCGAGCTTTCTGTTCTATCGTTCCAGAATCCGTTGGATACTGGAACTGTTGTTGGACTTGAATGTAAAAGAAACTCTTGTTTGAGTTATGAGGTACCCACATGTTCGCAAAACTAGAAGAGCAATTAGAATTTGAATTTCAGTTCAGTTGCCCTTATATCGAAGCTGAGTACTATAGAGACGGGGCGCAAGACCTGATCCGTAGATTAGTGCCGGCTGACCTTCTAGAGGATGGGGGCCATAGCCTTCCTGCTCAGAGGGCGAGGTTTGGCGACATGCTCCCGCTCATCTGCTGGTCTGAATTAAGCAGGGCCCCATGCGCCCTCTCAGTTCTTCTTCTCTGCAAATACCGTCTCAATGCATGCAATTTCTTTTATGATATGGTGAGCCGCTGGCTGCTCCCCCAAAAACGGGTCAATGTAGAATTATTTTTTGCATCAGATGTGAGGCTTCCCCATTTATCAGATGATCTCCTCTGTGTGGCTGAAATTGTAGTCCATTTGAAGAGCGCGCAAGATGTCGAAGAGGTTCGGCGCAATATTCACTCTGTCGAGACGGAAATTCGTCTTGGAGTCGTTTCTAACTACCATGCTCGCCGCATCCTTGAATTCAAGGGGCTTTCAGCGGATGGAAAGACGGCGATGATCCAGGAAAAGATCGGATCGTTGATCCAAAGCCACTCGAAAGATTTTGATCAGGGTATTTTTTCTCAAATGCAGCATTTTCTCGTTTGCGTTCGGGATGATTTTAAAAATTTGCGCGATTACCACCACATCAGCCGCATCATTTCCAATTTGCACTCGCTTCGCAAATATGTGCTGCAAAATGTTCAGGTGTATCCGAATAAACGGCATGTTATTTTCAAGTTCCTTAAAACGAAATTGACTCCGTCAGCCCAGAAAGAGAAACCGGTCCTTGGAATTTTGGCGGCTCTAAATTTCCTTCGAGAGCATGAAGTATTTGATACAGGCCACTTAATCAGCGCGATCCAAAAAAATCTCCCTGCAATCCGTATGGTGGATGGTTCCACGTTTATAGAGCGTGGCGAGGAGTCGATACAGACCATCTATTTGGAAATCGAGAAAAATGATGGATCAGATTTTAGTTTGGAAGAAATTCAGCTGCTAAAAGTGTCTTTGCCCGACCAGATTAAAGGGCACATCGAGCAGCTGACTCATCCGATCTTCATGCCGCGCAATGAAGAAGAGGTTCTTAAGAATATTATGTCCCTTTCCCGCCAGCTCCGCTTTGTAGGGGACATACCGCAAATCATTATCTCGTTTGACGAGCAAAAGGGGAGCGATCTCTGCTTTACTGTCATATTGCTTAGAGTGATCTCTGAAAATGAGCCGGGCTTGCAAGAACTTTTCTCCTCCAAAAAGACGCAATTGAAATACATCCCAGATCGGGTCCGCAGAGTCGGCCACATAAGACGCAAATATGTGAAGGAAGCAACCGTTTTCCGCACGATGGTTCCGAGCGACCAATTCCTGAGAACAGACCATTCGGTCGACCTCAATAAAGCGCGCCAGCATGTGCTCGGCGAGGTGAGCCGCAGCGTTGGGCAAGTGCGCGACTACAATGGGGGGATGATCTATAAGCTGAATGAGTCTCTCAACGCATTGAAGTCTGCCCTCGGCCGGGTTGCAGATCCAATTCTTCTTGAAAAATTCTTCTATTCCATCGTTCCGATTGAGATGAGAAGCAGTCTAGAAACTGAGCCTCTTAAGCAATTTTTCCTCACGCTTTTGCAGGCGATGAAGACAGATTCTATGCAGCGCAAACAAGATGCTTCGAGAATTTATGTTGTAGCTCCAAAGAAAAAAAGACAGCCGGAGATTGCGATCCCAACGCATAAACTCGTCTCATTTGCAATTGACATCCACGAGACATCTTTTGTCGGGTACATGGTTTTGTCCGACGTGTTGGAAGAACAGCAAGAGTTTTTGAGCGCGATGGACCGAGCTTTTCTTTAATGGAAAGGTTGTCTAAGATAATGGGAATATGGAAAAATTCCCAATCCAAATCTGTCCTTCGATACTTTCTGGAGATTTCGGCAGGCTTGCCGATGAAGCTAAAAGGCTAGAACTGGCTGGAGCTGACGCAATTCATGTCGACATCATGGATGGCCACTTTGTCCCCAATTTAACTCTTGGACCCCGCGCACTAGCCGCAATCCGTAAAGCGACCCCCCTCTTTCTTGATGTCCATATCATGATTTACAACCCTTTCGACTACATAGAGGAGCTCGTTAAAGCTGGAGCAGACCGGATCACGTTCCATTTTGAGGCGACCGAGGATGTAGAAGATACCATCGCCTTTATTCGGAAGTGCGGTAAAAAGGCAGGGCTTGCATTCCGCCCCGAGACCTCGTTTTCGATGATCCCCAAGTATTTGGATAAGGTCGATCTGATCTTGCTCATGACAGTAAGCCCCGGATTTGGCGGGCAGGAATTTATGCCCGAAGTGGTCGAAAAGGTCCGGATGACGCGCGAGTTTTGCGATAAGTTCGGCATTCGCCAAGGCGGGATCGTGAAGCAAGGGATCTCCCTGCCTCCATTCGACATCCAAGTAGATGGCGGAATCAACTATGAAACAGGGCGTACCTGTGTGCAGGCTGGGGCGAATGTGCTAGTCAGCGGAAATTTCCTCTTTAATCAACCCGATATGAAAAAAGCGATCGAGAACTTACGGAACCTTGTATGAATCGTGCGTCGGTTAAAAAAGTGGTCGTGATTGGTGGAGGAACCGGGAATTTTGTCGTCCTTAAGGGACTGAAAAAATACCCCCTCGATCTAACAGCTATCGTCTCTATGGCTGACGATGGCGGCAGCACTGGAATTTTGCGTGATGAATTGGGGGTATTGCCGCCCGGAGACGTGAGGCAATGTCTAGTCGCCCTCTCTAACTCGAGCAGGCTCATGCGCTCGCTCATGAATTACCGTTTTGAAAACGGGGGATTGGGAGGCCATTCTTTCGGCAATTTGCTCCTGTCTGCTCTTGAAAAGGTTACGGGAAGCTTTGAGAAGGCTGTCGAAGAGGCTGGAAAAATCCTCTATATCAAAGGGAAAGTGATTCCGGTGACCACGAACCAAGTTCGCTTAAAAATGGTCCTGAATAATCGGAAGATCCTCGAAGGGGAAAAAGAGATTTATCTCTCTCAGGAAATTGATCAGGGCTATAAGACAATCTACCTCGAGCCCTTTCCCAAAGTCAACCCAAGGGTCATTGAAGAGATCCAAAACGCAGATCTTCTTGTCATAGGTCCTGGAGGGCTTCACACCTCATTGATTCCAAACTTGCTCGTCGAAGGGGTTTGCGAGGCGATCCGTAAAAGCGATGCAAAAAAAGTATATGTTGTTAATTTAATGAACCGGAAGGGGCAGACCACAACCTTTAAGACTTCAGACTATATGAAGGAGCTTGTCCGGTATTTAGGCGAGGATATTTTTGATCACATACTGATCAATGACCAGAAGCCGGCCAAAGAGCTGATCGATGTCTATGCTGAGGAAGGGGATCTTGTGGAAAACGACCTCGACGACGAGCGTCTCATATCGGCAGACCTGCTCGGGCGGCTTGCTGAGGAGCCAAGGCGCGATCTATTGAAGCGCAACTTAATCCGGCACGATTCAAAAAAATTAGCGCAGGAGTTGATGAAAATTGTTGATCATCTTTGATTTAGACGACACGCTCATCGATACTTCCGGCGCAGTGACCCCCTTCAAAATGAAAGAGTGTTTGAAGCGGTTCATCGCTGACGGCCTGTCAGTACCCGATTTTGAAAGGGCCTACGGGGAGCTACTGTCCATTAATGCCAAATCCCATAAGTCAAAAGACGCCCTTGTCCAGTTTTTGATTAAGTTCGGGGGCGACCCTGCCTTGGTCCATGGCGCTATGGTTGAAATGAGCAAGCCTTTGCCCCATGATTTTGCGGTTCCGACTACGCCCAATGCCAAGGAAATTTTAAAAACTTTCGCTAAAACGCATACTCTCGCGCTCGTCACCGGAGGGCACCCCCCATTTCAGATGGAGAAGCTGGAAAAAGCTGGTATTGATCGGGCTGTTTTTAGTAACATAGCTATCCCAGAGGATTCTGTTAAGAAACCTTTTTACCAAAGGTTAATTCAAGAATTTTCGTTGTCTCCTGAGGAAGTATTGGTTTGCGGAGACCGGATTGCAATGGACCTTCTTCCAGCTTTTGAGCTTGGAATCACTACGGTCCACATGCGCTGGGGAAGGGGACGGTTAGCGGAGACGGAAAAATGGATACATCATGCCATTTCCGACTTAAGCGAATTACAACGGATTGTTAAAACATGACTACAGCTAATCAGATCACTCCTGGAATGACCCTCAATATCGACGGGAAGATTTTTCGCGTCGAATCGAGCGTGAAGGTTACAGTTGCAAAGGGAACTCCGTTTGTTAAGACGAAGCTCCGCAATATGATTACCGACGAGACCATTGAGAAGAACTTCAAACTGGACCAGACGGTTCAGGAAGTCTCTCTTTTGGAGCGGAATTTGGAGTTTTTATATCCAGAAGGAAAAGAGTACCTTTTCCTCGATGTAGGCAACCTTGAGCAAGTACAGGTTCCCTCTTCGATTCTCGCAGACAAAGTCCACTACTTAAAAGAGGGGATCCAAGTCAAAGCGATGTTTTACGGAGAGACGATTTTTGCAATTGAACTCCCTCAATTTTTGGAAATCATGGTCGTTAAGACAGAAGGGACTGAGGTTTCGGACAAATCTACCAAGAAAGCTGTTCTTGAAACAGGGGCTAAAATCGATGTACCTCTCTTCATTGAAAGCGGCGACGTGGTGAAAGTCGATACCCAGACAAACGATTACATACAGCGAGTTTAAATGGATATTGAGCAAGTTAAGCAATTAATGGATCACCTGGAAGCAAGCAAGCTAAGAAAGCTTGTCTTCAAGAAGGGGGATTTTGAGCTCCAGTTAGAAAAAGAGGCAGTGAACCCACCCCCAGCGCGGCCAAGAGTCGTTGCAGCTGAGACAGAGTCTGCATTCCAGTCAGAACTGGCTCTTAAGGGTGAGCGAGGCGGCACTGCGCGGCCAGATGCCCCAGGCGTCTATGTCACATCTCCTATGGTTGGAACTCACTACTCCTGTCCAGGACCCGATCAGCCCTCTTTTGTAAAAGTAGGGGATCGAGTTGATGAAAACACAGTCGTCTGCATTGTTGAAGCGATGAAAGTGATGAATGAAGTGAAAGCGGGCATGAGCGGCACTGTTGCTGAGATTTTAGCCGACAATGCTCAGTCTGTAGAGTTCGGAACCCGTCTTTTGCGAATTACCTAATGCAGAAAGTACTCATAGCAAACAGAGGCGAAATCGCCGTCCGGATCATTAGAGCCTGCCACGACCTCGGCCTCTCTACTGTTGCCGTCTATTCTGAAGCAGACGCTGAAGCGATGCACGTCCACCATGCGGATGAAGCGATCTGTATCGGCGAGGCGCCATCTGCTAAATCTTACCTCAAAATCGCCAATTTGATCGCCGCCTGCGAAATCACCCACGCCGACGCGGTCCATCCTGGCTACGGCTTTTTAAGCGAAAACGCCAACTTTGCTTCCATTTGCGAAAGCTGCGGACTCAATTTTATCGGGCCCTCTTCCCAGTCCATCGCCCTGCTCGGCGATAAGTCCCGCGCAAAAGCTACCGCTAAAAGTGTGAAATGTCCTGTGATTCCCGGTTCTGAGGGGATCGTTCCAGATGTCGAAGCAGGCCTAAAAGAGGCCCGTAAATTCGGATTTCCCATCTTCATCAAAGCCGTTGCCGGCGGCGGCGGAAAAGGGATCCGGATCGCCTATTCAGAAGAAGATTTTATCAAAAAATTCATGGGCGCCCGTGCTGAAGCGGAAGTGAGCTTCAATAACCCGGATGTCTATCTCGAAAAGATGATTGTCAACCCGCGCCACGTCGAAGTGCAGGTGATGGGGGACAAGCACGGCAACTACGTCTATTTAGGAGAGCGCGACTGCACCATCCAGCGCCGCCGCCAAAAACTCATTGAAGAGGCTCCAAGCCCAAAAATCTCTGAGAGCCTTCGCAAAAAAATGGGCGAATGCGCTGTCAATATCGTCAAAGCTGCCAAATACCACTCTGTCGGAACTGTTGAATTCCTCCTCGACGAGAAGGGCGATTTCTACTTTATGGAAGTCAATACCCGCATTCAGGTGGAGCATACTGTTACAGAAGAATTGACCAATATTGATCTTGTTCAATACCAGCTTAAGATTGCTCAGGGCGAGAAACTGAACCTCAAGCAAAAAGATATCGAATTCAAAGGACATATTTTTGAATTCCGGATCAATGCTGAGAATCCGATGAGCCAATTTGCCCCCTCTCCTGGCCAGTTAGAGCATTATATTCCGCCGGGCGGACCTCACGTTAGAGTCGATAGCGCATGCTATGGAGGATACCGAATCCCTCCGAACTACGATTCAATGATTGCGAAATTAATCGTTAAAGGACGCACCCGCGAAGAAGCGATTCGGCATGCTAAACGAGCTTTGCGCGAATTCCATATCGCAGGCGTTCATACGACGATCCCTTTTCATCAATACATGCTTGAAGATAAGAGGTTTTTGACCAATGATTACACGATTAACTATATTGACAATTTGCTTGCTGAAGGCTGCAATTTTACCCGCTGAGTCGATGGATCCCCTTAAGTTAAGACCTCTCATTGAAAAAGAGCAAATTGCAGAAAAGGTCAAAGAGACTGCCACTCAAATCACCCTTGATTACCAGGGAAAAGACCTGGTTATTGTCATGGTTCTGAAAGGGGCCCTTTGCATTGTGGCCGATCTCATTCGTGAAATCGATCTCCCTCTAGATGTTCAAACAGTCCAGTGTTCCAGTTATGGCGCGCGGGGAACTGAGCGGGGAGAGCTGACAGTCATCGGCGCTGACCTGCTTAAAATTCACAACCGCGACGTTCTCATCGTCGACGATATTTTCGATACGGGCCACACAATGGTGACCCTCATCGACACACTCAAAGAGCAAAACCCCCGCTCGATCAAAACGTGTGTTCTCCTCAATAAACAAGACGTTCCCAAAATAACCGACTACCGGCCAGAATATGTCCTTTTCGACATAGCTAATCTATTTGTCGTCGGTTACGGACTCGATTTCAAAGAGCAGTATCGAGGCCTCTCAGGTGTTTACGTCTTGGAAGCACCATGAAAGGAATTATACTCGCAGGAGGAAGCGGCACCCGTCTTTATCCGGCAACCATAGCTCTTTGCAAGCAGCTCCTCCCGATTTACGATAAGCCGATGATCTACTATCCGCTTTCTGTTCTCATTCAGGCCGGAATCCGCGAGATCCTGATCATCTCTACCCCAGAAGATACCCCCCGTTTTGAAAAGCTCTTCGGCGACGGCACCCAACTTGGCCTCCATTTCGAATACGCCGTTCAAGCCAAGCCCGCAGGCCTTGCCCAAGCCTTTATCCTCGGCGCCGATTTTGTAGGCAATAACCCAGTCTCTCTCATCCTCGGCGACAACATTTTTTATGGAAACGACCTGCCCGATCTTCTTCAAGAGGGGACCAGCCTCACTTCTGGAGGCCTTATATTCGGCTATCAAGTCAAAGACCCGGCTCGCTATGGCGTTGTCCACTTCGACTCGCAAATGCGGGCTCTCGGCATCGAAGAGAAGCCTCTCCAGCCCAAGTCGCCCTACGCGGTTCCTGGCCTCTATTTTTATGGACCTGATGTCGTGGATATAGCTAAGAACTTAAAACCCTCACCCCGTGGCGAGCTAGAAATCACCGATGTGAACCGCGTTTACCTCGAGCAAGGCCGTCTAAACGTCCGTCTTCTCGGTCGTGGCCACGCATGGCTCGACACAGGCACATTCGACGCGTTCCATAAAGCTTCTTCATTTGTCCAAACGATCCAAGAGAGGCAGGGGATTAAGATCGCTTGTATCGAAGAAATTGCATACAGAATGGGGTACATTGATCACCGCCAGCTGATGCTGCTAGCGGATCTATATTCTAAGAACGAATACGGCGACTACCTCCGCCAAATCCATTAATCTATGAGTTGCAAAACCACTTCGTCCGGGCCTTGAAAAAAAATCGTAGCTTTGTGATTAGTCCAAACTAAATTCAACAACCGATAAGGCGCCGCCAAAGGCATCTCCAAGTGTGATGTAGGAGACGGCTCCTCGTCCATTTAGTCTAAGCTCAAAAGAAGTTAAATGGGCCATATTTTCGTCTGGGGCAATTCGAAAAGCAGGTGACCAGGTTTCTGTCTCAGTGGCGAAAGTCATTGCCTGAATGCGCAAATCGCACCAGCTACATTGTCCATTCCAAAGGACAACAAACCGGCCCAATTCATCCGCTCCCAATTTCAACGGTTCAATAACTTGTTCATTCGATGAGCTCAATGCAGTCGGCTTGCCCCAGGGTTTTCCTGAAGGTTTGTAGGCAGCGTAAACAACACGAGATTCTACGCCCATAACCCACACAGCCATGAGATTTCCTCGCGAGTCCATCTCGACTCTTAAAGATTCAAGATCGAGGGGGAGGGCAACTGTTTCCACTTCAGACCAGACCCCACCGACTCGGCTTAAACTAAGTAATCCATGTTGATAGGATTCGCTCACTATATAAATGTTCTCTTTGGAGTCGACGAACACGTCCGGATAATGGTAAGAAGGCCAAGCAACAGGAATACATTCTGGCTCAGACCACTCATCACCTCCGATCTTTTTTGTAAAATAGAGATCAAAGCCATTACTATTGTGCATTCCAAAAAAAAGGAACTCATTCGGATCTTTCAAGTAAATGGGTAGAAAATCGGATGGGATTTCTCCGAGAATTTGGGTGGTGCACTCCGAAGTTTCTAAATTCTTCAGAGTGACACGCAAATCGTAAGTATTGTCGAGGTAATCTGCGTCCACAATCACAATTTCATATGAAGGTTTCAACTCAATGTTATAATGCTCCCCCAGATTATCAAGCTGTGAAAAGGGCTGGCCTCTAGTTTTTTTTGCAACGATAAATTCGTCATCGTCGTTCTCCCAAAAAATTTGCGCATTTCCATCAGAGTCAACCGAACACCATTCTAACGTGTCAAAATCAGCAATATATTCTGGAATAATTGAATGGGAAAACTCTGTTGCGCCGGACGGTTTTTCTGCCAATTTAAGCACACCTTCCTCTTCCCACGCTAAAGCAATATCGCCTCGATCATTGATTCCAACGTCGTTTCTGAAAAGCGCCTGGAGCTCATAACCTTTAGCTCTACAGATTTCATAGGGTTCGGAAAAGGTCAATGACCAAGCTGAACTTGTCAGTAGTGCCGATAAAAATAGGGCTTTGCGCAACATGAACGCCTCCATAATTTAAGAAAATGAGTATGAATAATTTTGGGGATACGTTCAATAAAAAAAGTTTGCACAAATGGGGGCGATGTTTAGGGAGTAGAGGAATCAAGTAATTGATCCTCTAGCGCGGGCAAACCTCGCCCTTTAGGGCTTGAAGTTACCCACATTTTAAAAAATATTTAGTGTATATTCCTTCCCTCAAATTTTTCTGAGGGGGACCAAATGTTTAGAGAGCAATCATTCGAGTGGGTAGTAAAAACATGGGCTAATGTTAAACTTGGAGACAA
>JANPFC010000128.1:0-32807 GCA_031423235.1 Chlamydiota bacterium
CGTAGGAAAATGCGCTCCGATCCAGAAAGCAGATGAAAGTGGCGAAAAGGAGCGAAACAAGAAGGTCTAATGATCGGGTCATAGCCGAAAATTAATCGACCAAAAAATATAAAGCAAGGTTACTCATTCTTCTCGAATGAGGTCAATGTCTCCTCAGTCTCAAGCATATCGACCAGATAATGCTGCAGTACTTTGAGGACATACCGAGGCGTGTTGTAGACCCCGTGTGTCGCAAAAACCACTTCAAGATGAGCTTTCTCTGGATGATTGAGAGCAATCAAAACATAGGTAAGCGGCAGTTCCCCATCCATTTTAGGGATGATCCATACGAGGAACTGTTCGTTGAATAGTGTGACCTTCTCAACGCTTTCGATCACATGGAAGTATTGAGTGAGATCATCAGAATCCCCTTGATCTTCAGCAAGGCTTGCAAGGAGCCCTTGGTCGTGGAGGAACTTTAAATCAATAGATGTGACACCATCATGCGCCCAGTTAGGTAGGTTGGTGATGAATTCCTTGTAAGTTTCTTCGATCTGAATTGGGTTAAGCATGATCACCTCCAGTTATCGCCCCGTGTCCTTAGATTAACTCAAAATTGATACCTTGTCAAGGTCCTCGATTTTTATTGCCGACTCGATTAGCATTTATGAAACTGGGATTTCGAATGAGACTGACCTTCTGTTTCTTGTGCATTGCTAAATGTGTGATTGCTGGGCAGCTCGATATAGAGGTGCGCGCCCCTTCGGCAATTTTGATGAATGCAGAGACGGGGGCGATTCTTTTTGAAAAGCATGCCCACGTACCTTCCAATCCTGCCAGCACGACTAAGATTTCCACTGCTCTCTACGTTTTAGAGAACCAAGTTGATTTGCAAAAGCTTACAACTGTGACTAGAGAAGCCCTTAAGGGCAAGTTGGTGAGCGAGCGTGATAGAGTCCCCTCGCATTGGCTAGAGCCGGATGGGACCATGATGCGGGTGAAAATCGGGGAGATCCTTTCCTTTGATACACTGCTCCATGGACTTATGTTGGTATCAGGCAATGATGCAGCCAACGTTCTTGCTGAAAGCGTTGGAGGGACGATCCCTCAGTTTATGGATCTAGTGAATGAGTACCTTCAGAGCATCGGCTGTAAAAATACGAAATTCAGCAATCCTCACGGTCTTACTCACCATGAGCACTGGTCAACAGCTTACGATCTTGCCGTCATGACCAAGAGGGCGCTTCAATTTCCAAAATTCCGAGAGGTGATATCCACCCTTGTCTACGTAAAACCAAAGACGAATAAACAAGCCGAATCTGAACTTAAGCTAACCAACCCCCTTCTAAAGCCAGGAAGCCGCTATTATTATCCAAAGGCGATCGGTGTTAAGTCGGGCTATACCCATGCAGCTAAGCAGAACTTAGTGGCTGCAGCTGAACATGAAGGGCGCACCCTAATTGCTGTTTTATTGGGCTGCGAGCAAAAGGGCGTCCGCTTCGAAGATGCAAAAAAGATGTTTGAGGCGGCTTTTAATGAACAGAAAGCAACGAGGCGTTTGATTGGTCCCGAGAGTATTTTTACTAAAGACATGACTGGATCTAAGGAACCCCTTAAAGCCGCGCTGGTTAAACCGCTTGCTATCACCTTCTTCCCTGCCGAAGAACCGAAATGTAAAGCTGCTTTACATTGGTCTGTCAGCCAGCTGCCTATCCGCAAAGGGCAGAAGGTTGGAGAGGTCCACATATTAGATGATAACGGGTCATTTATTCACAAAGGGGACTTGATTGCTCTTGAGGCGGTGAAAGGGAATGTCTTTTTCATGCTAAGACAGAAAATTAGTCAGCTTTTTCGTTAAATTAGCCCACTGATCTAGTGAAAGGGTCTCGGGTCTTGCATCGGGCCGGGCCCCTACTTCCACTAACGCTTGTCTCACTTCATCTTTTCCTAGTCCAAGAGTGCTTGTGATCATCTTGCGTCTTTGCTGGAAGGCTTTATGCACTAAGCCGAAGAATTGGACAGGATCCACTTCTGGCACGTCCGTTGAGTCCAGCCGGATTACGGTTGAGTCGATTTTGGGCTGCGGATAGAAGCTGGCTGGCGGAACGGTGAATGAGCTGGCTACCTTAGAGTAAAACTGAACGAATACGGAAAGGGAGCCAAAGACTTTAGATCCAGGGCCTGCTGCCATCCGGTCTGCGACCTCTTTTTGCACCATAATGGTGATGCTTGAGAAGGAGGCGGCAAAGAGTTTCTCTAGGATCGGGGTGGTGATGTGGTAGGGCAAGTTGGCGACCACCTTGATCTTCTTGGGGAGCCTTTCTAGCGGAAATTTCAGAATATCGGACTGAAATACGTTCAGATTTCCGTTTTGTAGCCGTCCGAGTTCTTGAGTAAATGCGGGATCCATTTCAACGGCGTAGACGCGAGCCCCTTTATCAAGCAAGGCGGCAGTTAGAGCGCCTGGGCCTGGGCCGATCTCTAAAACCGGCTCTCCGGGTTCAATTTCTGCAAGATCGATGATTTTGCGGATGATGCTTGGATCTATGAGGAAATTTTGAGACAAGTCCTTGCGGGGTCTTGCCTCAATGCTCTTAAGAAAAGAAATCAGTTCAGTCAGTGTCATTGGAGAGAGAAGGGGTGCAAATCTTCGGGGATCGTTTTGTCTGCATCGAACCCGTAGTGTTTGCGTAATTTTCCCAAATATCCTTCTGATTCTTGGACCACTGCTTTCTGTATCAGCTCATTTTTCAATTGTTGCGAGATCGCTTCGAAAGCGGGTGCTGGAAAGTCGCTTTTCCCAGCCAAGTAAAAGATCCGATAGACTGTTTTCTTGTCTGATCTACTTGTCTGGAATGTAGGTTTGCCATAGGAGCCAGGGCTTAAGTTTTCAAGAGATGCCCTGTGAATGTCTGAAAGATCTTGTGTCTTTGCATCAAATTCATTGGAAACGGTGATGGAGACTCCCGGTTCTTCGAAGGCTTTTAGAGCCTCTTGTGCCGCATCTGGAGCTTTTCCCAATTCTGCGAGTGTCTTATGAACGTCTTCTGCTAGAGCTTCATTCGGTTCATCGACCTTAATGGTGACAACGCGGTATTTCCATTCAGAGTAAGAGGGGTTTTTCTCGAGATGAAGACGAAAAGCTGTCCGAATGTCTTGCGGAGTTACGGTGCTTACGGCTTTAGAATGGACAAACCACCAGTTCATCCTTTGAACCATCAGCTCGCTGCGCACCATTTTCCATGTTTCGTCGTAAGTGAGGCCGATTTTATCGAGGGTCTGCATCACATTCGGTCCGAAGCGCTCTTCCATCACTTCGCGGACTTCTCCGTCGGTGAGTTTGACTTCCTTGTCAGTTGCGTCGGAGATGATCAGTTCGTTGTCGATCATATCCATCATCACATGCCGCCAGCTTGCTTCATAGAATTGGAAGCGCGCCTGACTGGAATCAATGAGCTGTGGGTAGTTTTGATGGAAAACCATGTCCATCTTCTTTTTCACATCCATCATGGAGATCGTTTTCCCATTCACTTTCGCAAGAATTGCGTTTTGAACGGCGATTTTTTGCTCTTTCGAGTATTCCATAAATGGATTCGCGGCTAAGCCGAATGTAACCAGTAAGAATAAAATTGGTGTTTTCATAGTGGCAGGCATCATATCAAATTTTGTTTTTTTTGAATACAGCAGCAAAAAACCCATCCATACCGTTCTCAATAGGAAGCAGTGAGAGCGATTCTTTATCCAAAACAAGCGGATGATTTTTGAGGAAGTAGTCGACTTGGTTTTCATTTTCTTCAGGCAAAATACTGCAAGTAGCGTATACGAGCTTTCCGCCTGGTTTTAAATGAACAAGAGCTTCATTCACAATCTCTCTTTGCTGCTCAACAAGCCGTTCAATCATCGCGCCATCGATTTTCCATTTGGCATCGGGATTGCGCCGCAAAGTGCCGGTGCCGCTGCAAGGGACGTCGGTGAGAACCCAGTCCACTAATCTTTTGGGCAATATAAATTGGGCATTTTGAATGCCAGCGCGGTTTAGCCTTTTTCTCGCTTCATGTAAGATCCATGGGCGGTTGTCGTAGAGGTAAATTTGACCTTTCCCCTGCATGGATGGGGCGAAAGCGAGTGTTTTGCCGCCTGAACCGCTGCAGTAGTCTAAAATTTGTTCGCCCGGTTTTGCCTCGATCAACTCAGAGACGAGCTGGCTCCCTTCGTCCTGCACTTCAAACAGCCCGTCTTTAAATTCGGGCAAAGCGAATAGGGGTTCCCGTTTTTGAAATTGGATTCCAGAAGCAGCTTTTGTGCAAGCAGTCATCGCGAATTTCCCTTCCCACTTCTTCAAGAGATCGTCGCGCGTGGTCTTTAGGAGATTGACCCGAATGGTCGTTGGAGCTGGGGTATTTAGCGTTCTACAAATTTCTCGCGCCTTTTCCAATCCAAAAGTAGCGCAAAACCGTTTGTAAAGAAAATCGCTTACTCCGAGCCTAATTGGCTCTGGAATCGTGGAGTCTTGTTTGCATTGTTCTAAAGAAATATTTCGATAGCAGGAAAGTCTGTCTAGACCATGATCTGTCTGGGCGAGGTGGTCGATGAGCGTTTTCCATCGGACCATGCCGTAAAGGGTCTCCCCAATAGCTCGTCTGTCATGGGCGCCGATGCTTTTATGGCTCCGGAAATACTCGCTAAGTAAAAGATCTAGGGGCTTTTCGCTCTGGGCGTAGCTTTCTAGGATTACAGAAATATGGTGGTCGCAAAAAGGTAGTCTCATATAGGATGAGAGTTTAGGGATTGCCCGACAATAAAGTAAAGCCATTTGGTGGCCTTAGGGTGGCCTAAATTTGAAGTATCGCGACGAGTGGGATATTGCATCAATATCTCCGAGGAGCGATACTTCAAAGATGGGCCGCCATAATGGCCGCAAAATGCTTTAATTAATTGTCGGGCAGTCCCTTACCCCGGATTTGGGTATTTATGAAAGTGATTCATCTCTGTTTTAACGTTCTTGGTAGATTTTTTATTAGCTTGGTCTTCTTGGCCGGAGCGGTCAATAAAATTCTACACTGGCATGATAGCGAAAGGGCTCTCATGAACACCCTCTGCGAGTGGCAGTCGAACACCGGATTCTCCGACAATTTAAACGATTGTTTGGCGGCGATGATCCCCTGGACTCCAGTCCTGCTCCTCACAGCCACCCTGTTCGAGCTCCTGGGCGGTTTGTCGATCCTTTTGGGCTATAAAGAAAAATGGGGTGCGACGCTCCTAGTTCTATTCCTGGTCCCGACAACAATTATTATGCATGAGTTTTGGTTTGTTGAAGGGGGCGCGCGTGAAATGCAGCTGGCCCATTTCTTAAAGAATTTGGCGATCTTGGGGGGCCTTATCCTATTTATACAGCAAGGATCGGATAAACCGAGAAATCCATTTCCAAAAAATCTATACTAATGGCGTATCTAATAATCAGTTTTATCTTAACGGCTTTTGGACAGCCTTCTTGGATCCCGGGGCTTGGCGTTTTGTCTGCAGCGTTTGGTTTTGCCCTCTTTTGGAAAGGGATGCTCGCATTCCCAAAAGCGCGCGACCGCTTTCTCCTTTCAGTCATCTGGTTTGCCTCAGTACAGGGGGTCCAGCTCTCTTGGCTCACTACCATGGACTATATGGGACCGCTTATCTTGGGTCTCTACCTGATCCTCATTCTTGGAATGGGAATCCAATTTGGTCTGATTTCGCTCCTGATTAAAGAGTCGATTTCCTGGCGCCTCGCGCTGGCTATTGCCGGAAGCTGGGTGATTTTTGAGTGGATGCGTCTCTATTTTCTGTGCGGATTTACCTGGAATCCGTCCGGAATGGCCTTGGCAGGATCTCCCTATTCGCTCCAATTCGCATCTGTTTGGGGTATATTCGGCCTCTCATTCTGGGTCATACTCGTCAATATTGCTGCATTGAAGGCGTGGTTTGACAATTCAACAAAGCAAGTGGCTATTTGGGCGGCCCTAGCCCTATTCCCGTACCTTTTTGGTATAGTCAACCAGGTTTGGGTAGAGTCCTATTTTCCGCCAGCTAAGTCCCTGAATGTGGCGCTCATCCACACGAATTTATCCCCGGAGCAAAAGGAATATCTGGCTGAGTCGCCCGAGGCATACATCCCGCCATTACAGCAATGGGAGCAAATTGTAACAACTCTCGATAATCGTGAGATCGATCTCATCGTAATGCCTGAAGTGGCGCTACCCCTCGGCGCGCACACTCCTTGCTACCGCCTAAATTCAGTAAAAAAATATCTCGATGAAGAGGCTCTTCCTCCCTTACAGCGGCCGTTTGCCATGTTTGATTTAGGGATGTGGAAAGTGAACAACGTATTTCTTCTTCAGGCTCTTGCAAATCAATATAATGCGCATGTCATTGCAGGGCTTGATGACCGCGATAGGTCGGGCAAATACAACGCAGCATTCCATTTTTATCCAGAGAGCCTCTCTTACGAGCGGTATGAAAAGCAGATATTGGTTCCAGTAGGGGAGTACGTCCCAATGAGGTACTTGGAGGGGCTTTCGCAGTTTATTGGGGATCAATTTGGGATTTACAGTTCATTTGACCCCGGCCTGGAAGGGAAAATATTTAATGCTCATGTGCCCGTGGGTATTTCTATATGCCTCGAAGAAACATTTACTGGCCTAATCCGCGATCTGCGAGTTAGGGGGGCGGAACTCCTTGTGAATTTGACAAACGATGCATGGTTTCCCAATTCCAAACTCGCACGGCAGCATTTTGACCACGGGAGGGTGAGGGCCGCAGAAAATGGGGCTCCGATCCTCCGCGCATGCAATTCAGGGATCACGGGGGGTATCGATTGTTTTGGTAGAACGGTACAGACTTTGCCGCCGACAGAAAAGCGGGCTAGCGCCCTATTTTTTTCGATTCCGATCCGTTCATATCCGACGCTTTACACATGGTGGGGAGATGGAGCCATTCTTGGAATTAGCCTGAGCGCAATCGGCTCATATTTCCTATTCCGGAAGAAAAAGTTGCCGTAAATGAAGTACTCCGTTAACTTTTTAGCTAGATTTTCCGTACATTAGGGGTAGTTGATTGACCGGTCCAGATTCCGCCGTAAAAGGGGAAATGCAGAAAACCATTAAGAATGAAGTACATGCTTCTGGCGTTGGTCTTTTCACAGGTGTTAAGGTTTCGTTGAAAATTCTTCCTGCACTCCCGAATACGGGCATTGTATTCCAGAGGGTCGACCTTCCAGGTAAGCCAGAAATTCCCGCGCGCCTTTCTTTTGTCCGCGAAGCTCCCCGCTGTACAAGACTCGCTAGCGAGAAAGTGAGCATCCACATGGTTGAGCACCTCCTGTCTGCTCTAGGCGGTATGGGGATCGATAATGCGAGAATTGAAGTTGAAGGGCCTGAGGTTCTAGCAGCCGATGGAAGCGCAAAGCTTTTCGTCGACCTCATCGAAAAAGCTCAGCCCGAAGTGCAGAAAGTTCCACGCAAATTCTTGAAGATTACTAAGCCGATATACTGGTCGGAAGGGGAAGTACACCTCATAGCCCTCCCATGTAACGAATTTAGAGTCAGTTATACTTTACACTATCCTCAATCGCCCCTATTGCGCTCGCAATTTTATACAATATCCTTGAGCCCCGATCGATTTAAAGACGAGATCGCGCCTTGCCGCACGTTTTCTCTATATGAAGAGATCCTCCCATTTATCGAAAAGGGGGTGATCAAGGGCGGCGGGCTTGAAAACGCCCTCGTGATCAAAGGGGATCAAATTATGAATCCTGAAGGAGCTCGGTTTTCCGATGAAATGGTGCGTCATAAGATTTTAGACCTGATTGGAGATCTTTCTCTAGTAGGCGCTCCGATCTTGGGCCACATCATCTCTGTCCGTTCAGGTCATTCAAGCAATATTACTTTTGCCAAAATGATCGCAAATTTGGAGTGCAATTAATGGGAGATCCACTGAAACGTCCCTATATTTTTAATGCTAAGGACATCGAGAAAATTTTACCTCACCGATACCCATTTTTGCTCGTTGATCGTATTCTCGAAATAAATTTAGAAGAAAATGAGATCATTGGCTTGAAGAACGTGACTGTCAATGAGCCGTTTTTTCAAGGCCATTTTCCTGGTGCGCCTATTATGCCCGGCGTTTTAATTTTAGAAGCTCTCGCACAAACCGGCGGCGTATTAGTGCATCAGAAAGGGTATGATAAAAAAATTGCTGTTCTTCTGAACATAACCGGTGCTAAATTCAGAAAACCTGTTGTGCCTGGAGATGCGCTCCTTTTGTATGCAAAGGGGCTTCACGTAAGCGGTAATGGCGGAAAAATCAAAGCGAAGGCCATGATTGGGCAGGTCCTCGCTGTGGAAGCGGAATTGAGTTTTGCCCTTGTACATAAAGACCAACTGTAATGTCAAAATCGGATATTCATGTCTAATATACATCCTCAAGCAATTGTAGAGCCGGGAGCGATCATCGGCAAAAATGTCACAATCGAACCCTTCGCAGTCGTCAAAAAGACGGTTACGCTCGAAGATAACGTTGTGATCAAATCGCATGCATACATAGACGGGAATACGACTATTGGGGAAGGGACGATTATTTGGCCTAGCGCGAGCATCGGCACCAAGACCCAAGATCTCAAGTTTCGCGGAGAAAAAACATACGTAGTGATTGGAAAGCGGTGTGAAATCCGCGAGTTCGTCACAATCAACTCCTCTTGCCAGGAAAATTCGACTGTCCGGATCGGCGACGAGTGCCTCATCATGGCCTACTGCCACGTAGCCCATAACTGTGAAATCGGAAACCGAGTCGTCATGTCGAATAGCGCTATGCTGGCCGGCCACGTGATTGTCGAGGATTGCGCAATCATCGGCGGAATGACCCCGGTACACCAATTTTCACGCATTGGATGCTACTCCATGGTTGGCGGTTTTAGCAGAGTGCCGCGCGATGTTCCTCCCTATACTGTAGGCGGAGGATTCCCCTATAAATTCGGCGGAATCAACATCATCGGGCTCAAACGGCATAAATTCCCCCTTGAAGTGCGCGTAGCGCTAAGCAAAGCGTTCAAAATCACTTACCGATCTGGACTTCATCTTGAAGATGCAATCAACCAAATCGAAAGCCAGCTAGAACCCCACAAGGAAGTAAAGCATTGGATCGATTTCTGCAAGAATTCGAAACGGGGACTTCTCGGGCTTGAAGGCGTTACCAAGCAGAATCAGAGCGAAAGCGAAGAGCAATTCTTCGAAGACTGAGAAATTTTGAAAATCGTTTTTTTTGGCACGCCCAGCTTCGCCGCGGAATGTTTAGACTATCTACTAATTCAAGGTGTAGAGATAGCCGCGGTGGTGACCCAGCCAGATCGTCCTAAAGGGCGCTCTCTCCATTTAACCCCATCCCCAGTCAAATCTCTCATCTTAGAGAAAGCTCCCCACATCCCTATTCTGCAGCCAGAAAAGGCTTCCCAAATTTTAGAAACACTTACAGAACTCAAGGCAGATCTGTTTGTCGTTGTGGCCTACGGTCAGATCCTTTCGCAGAAACTCCTCGATATTCCGCTTCTGGGGTGCATAAACGCTCATGCAAGCCTCTTGCCTAAGTATCGAGGCGCCGCACCCATTCAACGCTGTTTAATGGCAGGAGATGCAGAAACTGGCATGGCTATTCAAAAAATGGTGCGTCAAATGGATGCGGGCGATGTGATGGCCTGCTCAAAAATCTCCATACCCATTGAGATGACATTTGACGAGCTCCACGCAAAACTCATCGAACTAGCAAAGCCGCTCCTCCTTGAAGTAATTCATAAGTATTCGCAAGGGATGCCAGCCGCCGAGCCCCAAGATCCTGAAAAGGCCACCTACGCAGCAAAAATTGAATTGGAAGAGGGGGAAGTCGACTGGCATAAGCCCGCTCAAGAAATTCATAACTTAATTCGTGCCTTTTCTACCCGTCCCGGAGCTTGGTGCTGGATCTATACTGCACAAGACAAAAAAAGATTGAAAATTCTCCGTTCAAACCCCGCCTCAGGCAGAGGCTCGCCAGGGGAACTTCTTTCTCCAGAGGGGATCATTGCCTGCGGCGATGAGGCCATTCAGCTAATCGAAGTGCAGCCCGAAGGGAAACGGGCAATGAAAGCAAATGATTGGTTGAGAGGACAAAAAAACATTTCATTTGTTATTTAAAAATCTTTGTTCTGTTTTATTTAATTTCGACATCGCCTATTATGTTTGTAGATTGTAAGGATAGGCTTCATGACAACAGCAGTTCAAAATACTAGTATTCGAATCGACCAAGAGTGGGTGGCAAAAAACCAGAATGAAAAAGCTGGCAAGTCGTTTCTAGGTCATTTCGGGGACTATGCTGGTAAGGCGTACGGAGCGTTTCGTGTTCTGCAAGTCGTTAAAGGGGTTTCTAAACTCTGGAATGAAGTTGTCCCGAATTCTTCTCCTGTTGTTAAAAATCTAGAAAATGGCGCAGGCGCCGCTATGTCTGGCCTTGGGGTTGTCCGTCTTCCGTCGGTGACAAGCGATGCTATCGGTAGAGTGGCTGATCTTGCAAAAGATACCGGCGTATCTGTTGATAGAAAGGTGGGCTTGGCTATCAAAGACGTAACCGATGCGATCACTACTTGGATCTTCTCGGCTATGTTCCTCACAGGAAAAGCTGCATTCGTTCCTGTGGCTCAATTTGCGGATCTAGCAGGCGATACGGCTGACCTCGCCATTTCTGCAGCTGACTACAAGAAAGCAGCCGTTTGCGAAGCTGCCGCGTCTGGCGACATTAAAGATGCGTTCACCCACGCCAAAAATTACAATATGCTCCGAATTGCAAAAGCGGTTGTTTCGGTTGTGTCGGCATTGCTCGCTGTTATGATGCTCCTTGCAGGAGCGCAGCTTGTTTCTACGGTTTCCCTGATTCTTATTTCTCTTACTTCAGCTCTCCTAGCGATTCGAAGAGACATCTACAAAGATGAAGGAAGGTTCAACCTGATCTCATTTGACAAATCTGTGATTGTTTAAGATTCCTTTACAATAATTTTGTGCAACATTATGATTTTCCCCTTCAAAAACCGGGAGTTAAATCATGGCAGCAGTCGCCGCACAACCATTACCAATCCACACCATCGAAATCAATGGACATCAGTTTGGAAACATTCCAAATCCAAACACAGATAGGACCTATTTCGGCCGTCTGATTGAGTATTTAAAGGGTTCAAATGGTGCCTTCCGCATCATGCAGTTACTAGAAAGAGTTTCAAAAGCAGCTTCCCAAATTCTGCAAGAAATGGGCAGCTCAATGTCTGAGTTCTTTGATGGCGTTGCATCTAAATTGGGTCTTGCTTGGGCGATGCTCACAATTCCCCGCCTCCCTTCTGTTACTAAGACAGGTTGGGATGCGATTTTCAATCCAAAGGCGGATGAAGGTCCTGGCGCTAATTCAAGCCGCGGAATCACTCAAAGGATTCATGATGTCGCTGATGCAATGGCTGCTTGGGGATATGGACTTTCCCTCATTTTCAGCAGTTCAGCTCTTAAAAATGCGGCCGATGTGCCGAACTTTGTAGGCGATCTAACCGATTTGTCTATGGCAGCTGAAGATTATTCTCTCGCTAAGAAACATTTGGAGTTCATCAACACAAATGCAGCTCAAAACGGAGATCTCCAGACAAGATTTATGGAAACAATGCGCGAAGCCCTCTTGCGCGTGGTCAAGGCTGTTGCTTCTGTTGTTAGCGGCGCTCTGGGTCTCCTTGTTCTCGCTTTTGGCGGTCCAGTGCTCCCAGGTGCAGCGCTTCTTGCGATTGGACTAATTTCTACAATGGCTTCTATGACATCATACTTCTATAAAGAGTCTATAGCCGACAAGAAAGTCGTCGAATTCTTTAGAAAAGATACATTCCAAGTTCCTAACGCTGCTGCTGGCGTTCTGGCATTCTAGAAATAAATTCAAGGGCGAGGGGGTCTCCTCTCGCCCCCACCTCTATACCCGCATGAAATATACTCTACGTCCAACAGAATGGGCTCTTGCAGCCAGTCTGATCCTCTTCCTCTCAGCTCTTGTCCTCATCGCCAAAGTAAATGCTTACCGCGCCTCGTCTGCTATGAGTGCAGCAGAGTTTGTGCAAGAAGAGATTTTAGTTACGATTGATGGGGCGGTAAAGAAGCCGGGTCAGTATACTGTTTTGTCCGGGACAACCATAGAGCAGGCTCTACGCAAGGCGAAGCCAACCTTAGATGCCAATCTAAAGGTTCTCCCGTTGAAAGAGATAATTGACGGTCCTAAGCATATTACTGTCGAAGAGTTGAAGGAGATTCGGGTTTTTGTGGCTGGAGAGGTCGCTGAACCTGCTGAAATAGTCCTTCCTGTGAGAAGCCGCATCTCCGATCTCAAGAGTAAAGTAATCTTTACAAACGAGACGGAAAAAGCGTTTTTCCGCAGGAGAAAACTCCTGAAAAATGGGGACAAAATAGTCGTCCCTAAGAAAACAGTTGAGTAAAATACGGTAAATTGTCTATGCTTTCAAACCGATATTTAATTAGATCGTTCTCATCGATCAAATCAAGTTCACGTATGCCACCCTACCTCGGGAAAACAGCCGGGTCATAGGGTTAAGCGCGGTGAGTCAAAGAGGGGCGTTAGACCTCTTTTCTTCGCGTCAGCATGCTTAAAATATATATAAGGAAAACCTATGCCGCTGACATTAATTGGCCAGAAAAAAGGGATGGCGCAAGTGTTCGACAAGGACGGTAAAGTCGTCGTCTGCACCGTCATACTTGCTGAACCGAACACGGTATTACAGATTAAGCGCAAGGAAACGCACGGCTACAATGGAATCCAGCTTGGCGGCGTTCCGATGACAAAATCACAAGCTAATAGAGCTACAAAGCCGATCAAAGGGCATTTCGCAAAAATTCAGGTAGAACCTTGTTTGGAAATTCTTGAGTCGCGTCTTGATGAAGTGGATGAATACCAAGTTGGCCAGAAGCTCGATGTGAGCGTATTTGCCGATGCGAAATTCGTCGACGTCGAAGGGGTGAGCAAGGGTAAAGGCTTCCAAGGGGTTATGAAGATGTTCAATATGTCAGGCGGTCCAGGAGCCCACGGTTCCGGATTCCACCGTCATATGGGATCTACTGGGATGCGATCTACTCCAGGCCGTTGCTTTCCTGGTGGAAAGCGTGCATCGCGAATGGGCGGAGACCGTAAAACAGTCCAGAACCTCCGAGTGGTTGCAGTGAAAGGAAATCTCATCCTCGTTGAGGGAGCTGTTCCTGGAGCGCCAAGCGGTATCGTCTATATCAGAAAAGCTAAGAAGAAAGGGTAAGTCATGGCAACACTCAAGAAATTCGATTTGCATGGCAAAGAAATTGGAACCGTCCAAGTCGATGATGCACTCCTAGAAGGAGCTGCTCATCCCCAATCAATTAAAGACTACATTGTCGCATTGCGTAACAACGCTCGTCAGTGGTCTGCAAGCACAAAGGTCCGTAAAGAGATCAATCGCACTGGCAGAAAGCCTCACCCGCAAAAAGGGCAAGGCCGTTCACGTCAGGGGGATTTAGCCGCGCCTCAGTATAAGGGCGGGGGAATCGTGTTTGGTCCAAGACCAAAATTTGATATTCATGTCCGAATCAACAAGAAAGAGCGAAGAGCTGCAGTTAGAACGTTGATCGCAGAGAAAATCAAAGGTGGATTGGTTCACGTCCTTCAGAAAGGGGACTTGAAGCATCCTAAGACGAAAAAATTGGCTGAATTCTTCGGAAATATTCCAGCAGCTGAAAAGCGCGTTTTGCTTCTCTGCGATAGCAGCAAAGAAGAGATGGGCAATCCTCACGTCAACCTGATTAAGAGCATGCGCAATATTCCTAAAAAAGAATATGCGTGGGTTTCGCAAGTCAACGGATACGAATTGGCAAGAAGCCACACACTCGTTGTTCTCGATTCTGCGCTAGATGAATTTCTTTCGATTTTAGGTGCACCATGAATCCATTTCAAGTCATTAAGAGCCGTCGTGTAACTGAAAAGGGACGCGTACTGGAAAATTTAGTAAATGCGAAGAGCAATCCTTCTCTCTCTCGCTGCCAGAACCCAAAATTCGTTTTTGATGTCGACCCTAAGGCGAACAAAACACAAATCGCGGACGCAGTAGAAGAGATCTATAAGGAAAGAAAAATCAAAGTCGTAAAAGTGAACACTGTCACAGTGGGCTCTAAAAAGCGCCGCGTGAGAGGATTTACTGGGAAGACGGCTGGATATAAGAAAGCAGTCGTGACACTACGTCCCGGCGACACGATAGAGACGGTAGGTTAATATGCCAAAGAAATTTAAACCTTCAACTCCAGGACAGAGAAAGTTAGTCCAACCTGTTCTGTTTGAGTTATCTCCTAGCGAGAAGCCAGCGCCAAAATCGCTGCTTGAACCGAAACGCCGTACAAACGGACGCAATCACAGCGGACACATCACCTGCCGGCACAAAGGCGGCGGCGCAAAGCAGATGTATCGACTGATCGACTTTAAGCGGGATAAAGAAAATATCCCAGCAACTGTCGCGGCTGTTGAATATGATCCGAACAGATCTGCGTTAATTGCGCTTCTTTACTACAAAGACGGGGAAAAGCGGTATATTATTGCTCCTCAAGGTATCAAAGTGGGTACAACTGTTGTAACAAGCGATGAGCCTCCATTTCAGATTGGATGCTGCATGAGACTCAAGTTCATGCCAGTTGGATCGGTTGTTCACAATGTTGAGCTGAAACCTGGAAAAGGGGCTCAGTGCGTAAGATCAGCTGGACTTTCTGCTCAGCTTATGGCTCGCAGTAACGGATATGCATCGATTAAGATGCCATCTGGTGAAGTTAGAATGATCAACGAAAATTGCAGAGCAACATTCGGCGCAGTCTCCAATGCGGAGCATAACCTGCGTGTTTTGGGTAAAGCGGGACGTTCTCGCTGGCTTGGGATTCGTCCTACAGTCCGCGGCGTTGCGATGAACCCTGTCGATCACCCGCATGGTGGTGGTGAAGGCCGTAGTAAGGGAAATCACCCACAGTCACCTTGGGCTCAGTTTGCGAAGGGATTCCGAACTCGCTGCAAGAGAAAAACCAGAAAATGGATCGTAAAAGAGCGTAGGTAATTTCATGGGAAGATCGCTGAAAAAAGGCCCCTTCGTTGACCACCACTTGATGGCTAAGGTCGATAAGAACAATAAAGAAGGCGCGAAAAAAGTTATTAAAACATGGTCCAGACGTTCCATGATCGTACCTGATATGATCGGCCAGACGTTCGATGTCCATAATGGTAAGAAGTTTATCGCAGTGTATGTCTCAGAGAACATGGTGGGGCATCGTTTAGGGGAATTTTCTCCAACACGGACCTTTAAAGGGCACCCGAAAAAATCCGCTGCGCCAGCTGCTGCTGCGCCGTCAGGAGGGGGATAATTTATGCAATACGTTAGAGCCGTAACCAAATATGTTCGAATTTCTCCGCGTAAGGCCCGCTATGCAGCGGATCTGATCCGAGGACTTGATGTAGAACAGGCTTCCTTGCAGCTTATTTTATGTAAGCTAAGAGGCGGCAGAGAAATCAAGAAGACACTTGATAGTGCTGTGGCAAACGCAGTAACTCAAATGGACGCTCGCCGCGAGAACCTCAAGGTTCACGAAGTGCGCGTAGATCCAGGTCCGATCCTAAGACGAGCGAAGCCTCGAAGCCGCGGGTCATCAGTGCCTGTGAACAAGAGAACAAGCCATTTTACCATCGTTCTTTCAACTGAGACTGGAGTAAAATAATGGGACAAAAAGTATCGCCAATTGGATTTCGCCTTGTAAGACGGAAGCGTTGGACCTCTAATTGGTTTGCCAATAAACAAGAGTTCGGCGACCAGATTGGTGAAGATAAGAGAATCCGCACTCTGCTGCAAGGAAAACCAGCTTGCCAAGGAGCTTCTAAATTCCAGATCAAGAGAATGAGCGGGAAAATTGAAGTGACTATATTCACAGCTAGACCCGGCTTAGTGATCGGTAAGAAAGGCGCTGAAATCGACATTCTGAAAACTGAACTACGAAACCTCACCGGCAAAGAAGTTTGGATCGAAGTTGAAGAGATTAAGAGACCTGACCTTGATGCGAAATTGGTTGCAGACGGAATAGCGAAACAATTAGAGCGTAGAATTCCTTTCAGAAGAATTTTGAAGAAAGCGATGCAGACTTCTATGGATGCAGGCGCAGCTGGTATCAAAGTTCAAGTATCCGGCCGAATCGGTGGCGCTGAGATCGCCCGAGTCGAGTGGTACAAAGAAGGGCGCGTGCCTCTCCACACTATCCGTGCGGATATCGACTATTCGCAAGGTAGAGCGGAAACGACTTATGGATCCATCGGCGTTAAAGTCTGGATCAATAAGGGCGACGAAATCATCGCTGCTCCAAAGCAGCAGCATTCGATGGGGGCGTAATTTATGGCATTAATGCCTAAGCGTACAAAATTTAGAAAGCAGATGAAAGGCAAAATGACCGGCCTTTCCAAAGGCGGAGCCTTTGTTGAATTCGGTGAATTTGGAATGCAGTCATTAGATCGTTGCTGGATTACAGCTCAACAGATCGAAGCTTGCCGAGTCACGATTTCCCGTACATTTAGCCGTAAGGGCCAAGTATGGATTCGTGTATTCCCTGATAAGCCAGTGTCAAAGAAGCCTGCAGAGACCCGAATGGGTAAAGGTAAAGGAGCTCCAGACCATTACGTGGCTGTAGTTCGCCCAGGCCGAATTCTTTTCGAAGTCGGCGGAGTGACTCGTGAAGAAGCGCAGGAAGCTCTTCGATTAGCGGCTGCGAAATTGCCGATCCGCACGAAATTTGTCGATAGATTGGAGAGGGTATAATGGCTAAGCATAAGAAGAAAGAATTGAAAGATCAGTCGGTTAAGGAATTGACAGCCCATGTCCATGTTCTCGATCGAGAAATTTATGAATTGCGCAATGAGTTGGCTACGCAGCGGAAGCTCGAGAAGCCCCATTTGATTAAGGAAAAGCGAAAGACTAAAGCGCGCATTCTGACGATCTTGACACAAAAACAATATAGCCAAGAGGCAGTATGACCGCTGAAAGAGGAAATCGCAAAGAGAATGTTGGAATCGTCATCTCCAATAAAATGGACAAGACGGTCACAGTAAAAGTTTCGCGCAAAATGAGACACGAGAAATACGGCAAAGTCATTGAGCGCTCTAAAAAATATTATGCACACGATGACAGCGATGCTTTGCAAGTGGGTCAGACTGTCCGAATTATGGAAACCCGACCTCTCTCTAAACTGAAGAGATGGCGCGTAGTTGAGGTAGTATGATTCAACAAGAAACAAATTTAGAAGTCGCTGATAATAGCGGCGCGAAAAAAGTCCGATGCTTTAAAGTATTGGGCGGAAGTCGCCGAAGATACGCCTCAGTTGGCGATATCATTGTATGCGCAGTGAAAGATGCTGATCCTAAGGGAGCAGTGAAGAAAGGGGAAGTCGTTAAAGCCGTAGTTGTTAGAACTAAAGCCTATATCCGAAGAGACGACGGATCTTTAATTCGATTTTATGACAACAGCTGCGTGATTATCGACGATAAAAATAACCCTCGTGGAACACGTATCTTTGGGCCAGTTGCCAGAGAAGTGCGCGACGGTGGATTTGTTAAGATCGGTTCCCTAGCACCAGAGGTGATTTAATATGAGCAAGTGGATTAAAAAAGGCGACCGCGTTTTAGTGATCGCAGGAAATGATCGTGGAAAGGCTGGCGAAGTTCTTTCTCGGAGCGAGGATAGAATTCTCATCCAAGGAATCAACGTGCGGAAGAAGCACTTGAAGAGAACTCAGCAGACTCAAGGCGGACGTATTGTGGAGATGGAAGTTCCTGTCCACATTTCTAACGTTAGCCTCTGCGATAAAGACGGAAAGCGTCTAAAGCTCCATGTAAAAGTTGAGAAGAAAACCGGTGCACGAGATCTGGTTTACAAGAAGGAAGCCAAAGGAACTGTTCATCGTTCGATTACAAAGAAGGTGAAACATGTCTAGGCTGTACAAGAAATTTAAAGAAGAGATTGTCCCTGCGCAGAAAGCGCAGCATCCTGAAAGATGCGCAATGGAGCTCCCAGTACTGAAAAAAATTGTTATTAGTATGGGTCTTGGAGATGCGTTGAAAGATAAAAACGCTCTCTCAGAACACAGCGAAGAGTTAGCGCAGCTTTCTGGACAGAGACCGATTGTTACACGAACAAAGAATGCGATTTCCAATTTTAAACTGCGCGAAGATCAGCCTGTTGGCCTGATGGTTACATTGCGCGGAAAAAGGATGTATGACTTTTTTGATCGTTTCTGTAATATCGTAGCTCCTCGGATTAGAGACTTTCGCGGATTGAGCAGAAAATGCGACGGAAGAGGAAATTATAGTTTCGGGTTGACTGAACAACAGATTTTCCCCGAAATCAATATCGACAAGGTGAAAAGAACGCAGGGTATGAACATTACACTGGTTACAACTGCGCACACTGACGATGATTGTATTGAATTACTGTCCCTTTTGGGCTTTCCATTTAAGTAAGAGAGAGAAATATGGCATTTAATGATCCCATTGCAGAATTGTTGACCAAGATACGCAATGCTAAAGGAGCTCAACATCGATACGTTGATATGAGTTTCAGCAAGATAAAGGTCAAGATTCTTGATATTCTCAGAGGTCACGGATTTATTGAGAATTTCCTGGTCAATGAAGAGAACTACAAGATCCGCGTTTTCCTCCGCTATACAAAGGCCCGCGAATCAGTGATTAATGGTTTGGATAGAATTTCAAAAAGCGGTCTAAGACGCTACATCGGCTACGAGGACATTCCAAGAGTATTCAACGGAATGGGAATCGCGATCCTGACTACGCCTAAAGGGGTAGTGGATGGTGAAACAGCTCGAAACCTGAAAGTCGGCGGAGAGCTGCTTTGCACAGTATGGTAAAAGGATAAAGGAATAATACATGTCAAGACTTGGAAAGACACCTATTTCCCTCCCAAAAGGCGTAGAAGTGAAAGCCGGGAAAGATGGAGCTGTTTCGATAAAGGGTCCTAAAGGCCAACTCGAAATGAAGCTGCCATTGGGCCTCAGTTTAAAGATTGATGGTCAAGTAGTCCTTTTAGAGTGCGATGAAGCGCGCATTCCGCAAAAAGCGTTTTATGGACTGTTTCGATCATTGCTCAAAAATAATGTGATTGGAGTCGCCGAAGGCTATGAAGTCAAATTGACTCTCATTGGCGTCGGTTACCGTGCTAACGTTCAAGGTGCTAAACTCGATCTTCAGCTTGGATTTTCCCATCCAACTTGGGTTGATATCCCAAAGACCATCCAAGTGACGGTCGATAAAGGTACTTCAGTCAGCATCAAAGGCGTAGATAAGAAAGAAGTGGGCCAGTTTGCAGCACAGGTTCGCGGCATGAAGCCGCCAGAGCCGTATAAAGGCAAAGGTATCCGCTATGAAAACGAATATGTCCGCAAGAAAGAGGGCAAGGCAGCCAAAGGTAAAGCATAATGGATAACTCCAAAAAAAATAGAAATCGGGCCCGTAAATCTCGTGTAATGCGAGTTCGTAAAAACTTGCATGGCAATGCAGCGAAGCCTAGACTATCAGTATCTAAAACCAATTGCCATATTTATGCACAGCTCATCGATGATGATGCACGTGTGACTTTGGCTGGATTTGGGACTCTTTCTAAGACGTGCACAGATAAGCGCAAATCGAAAGAGATGGCTAGAGAAATCGGCAAGCAAATAGCTGAGCTCGCCAAAGAGAGAAATATCAACTCGGTCGTGTTTGATCGAGGTCGCTATAAATTCCACGGTGTTGTAGCTGAGCTAGCAAATAGCGCTCGCGAAGCCGGATTGCAGTTTTAATATAGGAAAAGTATCGATATGGCAAAACAACCTGAAAGAAGACGGCAGGAAGACTTCGGAACCGAGTTTGAAGAAAAGGTTCTCTATATTAACCGCTGCTCTAAAGTGGTAAAAGGCGGAAGGAAATTTAGCTTTTCTGCTCTTATTCTCGTCGGCGACGGGCAAGGGCATGTAGGCTACGGATTTGCGAAGGCGAACGAAGTATCTGATGCAATTCGCAAAGGATCTGAGTCTGCTAGAAAGAACATCTTTACTATCGAGATGGAGGGGTCGACGATTCCTCACGAAGTGTATGTTGAATGGGACGGCGCAAGAATTCTTATTAAGCCAGCATCGCCTGGTACAGGAGTTATCGCAGGATCAAAAGTCCGTTCAGTACTAGAACTCGGTGGTGTAAAGGATGTTGTCGCAAAAAATCTCGGTTCTAGCAACCCGCTAAACCAAGTAAAAGCGATGTTTAAGGCTCTGCATCAGCTGAAGAACCGCGAGAAGAACTTAGCTGCAAGAAAAGGAGCGCATACACATGCTTAACTTAGCGACATTGACAAACACATCGCGCCCACCGAAGAAATCACGACGAATCGGACGGGGAGTTGGATCCAAAAGAGGCGGACACGCAGGTCGAGGCGGCAAGGGCGATAGCCACCGTCAAGGTTTTAGCAAACGCTACGGCTACGAAGGGGGACAAGTACCTCTTTATCGTAAATTGCCAATCCGCGGGTTTACCCGAGGAAAATTTATAAAGCCGACTGCTGCAATTTCTCTCGCAACGATTGAGCAATACTATCAAGTTGGAGAAACTGTAAATGCTGAGACTTTACGCGACAAAGGGCTGATTCCACGAAAAGTTCCTGGCGGGATTAAAATCCTTGCTAACGGCGAACTGAATAAAAAAGTGAAAATCGAAGCACACAACATCTCTGCTGCTGCTGAGCAGAAGTTAAAAGACAAAGGCATTTCTTTTACAAAGGTTTAAGGCATGATCGAAGCGATACGGCGCATCTTTGGCATACCAGAGTTGAGAATCAAGATTACATACACCTTGCTTCTTTTAGCAGTATGCCGCATTGGCGCATACATTCCTGTCCCAGGTGTCAATGCTGACGTCGCGATCAGCCTATTCAAATTTGCAACTGGAGGAGGCCAAAACCTCTTCCAGCTCGTAGATATATTCTCTGGCGGTGCATTTGCAAAAATGACGATCTTAGCTCTTGGCGTTATGCCATACATTACAGCTTCGATCATCATGCAGCTTTTGATCGCTTTAGTACCCTCTTTACAAAGGGATATCCGCGAGAGTCCAGACCAAGGACGGCGCAAGCTTTCTAAGTGGACAAGGCTGGCAACTTTAGTGATCTCCTTATTCCAGTCTGGCCTATTTGCCAAGTACGTTGTAAGAGTGAATCTTTCAAGCCCTGGCATCATTGTCCCTGAGATCCTTGATGTGACATTTTTTGGAATGCCATGGCTCTTCTACATCACCGTGATGGTCACTATGACTGCCGGTACGCTATTCTTGATGTGGATTGGCGAGCAGATCAGTGAAAAAGGGGTTGGAAACGGGATTAGCTTGATTATCGCAGTCGGTATCTTAGCTTCCTTTCCAAGCACTATTGGATCGATCATTAGCCAATTGAACCTAGAATCGCAAGAAGCTGGACAGTTGACTTTCCCAATGCTTATCGTCCTCTGCTCCCTGTTTGTATTCATTACAATCGGGACTATCCTTGTGATCCAAGGACAGAGACGGATACCGCTCCAATATGCTAGACGCATTGTAGGACGGCATGAAGTACAAGGGGGAAACTCTCACATCCCGCTCAAAGTTAACTACGCAGGTGTTATCCCTGTCATTTTTGCCTCCTCGCTCCTGATGTTCCCAGCGACCATCGGACAGTTTTTGGGACGCGGCACATGGCTTGGACAGCTATCGAACTACCTAC
Organism: Chlamydiota bacterium; assembly: GCA_031423235.1. Classification (GTDB taxonomy): domain Bacteria; phylum Chlamydiota; class Chlamydiia; order Chlamydiales; family SM23-39; genus REEB52. Next base: position 21,836 of record JANPFC010000128.1, read on the forward strand.
TGCCAGGAACATGGGTCTACATGATTATTTATGTCATGCTGATTCTATTTTTTACTTACTTTTGGACAGCAACCCAGTTTAAGCCTGAGCAAATCGCATCCGATATGAAAAAGAACGGAGCGTTTATACCTGGAATCCGCCAAGGGAAGCCAACTCAAGATTATCTTGAGAGCACTATGAGCCGCATTACCTTAGCTGGAGCCGTATTCCTCGCCATCATCGCAATTTTGCCTACATTGGTGGGCCGTTTGATGGGCGTAGATGCAAATATTAGCCAATTTTTTGGCGGAACCTCTCTTCTCATCTTAGTAGGAGTTATTTTAGATACTACAAAGCAAATTGAATCTCACCTACTTATGAAGAGATATGAAGGTTTTATGACCAAGGGACGCCTCAGAGGGCGATAAGAAAATGTTTGAGGATTCAGCTTCTGTCGATTTTTGTGACTTTTTGAGCCAATTTTTGGGTTCTAATTCGGGGGGTTATATTAAACTCCGTATATTACCCCCCGAATTAGAATCAAAAATTGGCCAAAAATTCGCCAAAAAGCGACGAAGACTGAAACCTCAAACACTTTCTACCCATTGTGTTTTAACAAGTAACCATGTTATTTTAGACGGAAGGAATTAGATATGCCTAGAGTCATCGGAATCGATATTCCAGACAATAAGCGCTTAGAAGTGAGTTTGACCTATATCTTCGGAGTAGGCCGCAAGCTATCGAATCAGATTATTGAGAAACTGGGACTTAACAAAGATATGCGAGCCCGCGAGTTGAATGAAGACGACATTGCTCGGCTGAACGCGATCCTCCAATCTGAGTATATAGTTGAAGGGGACCTGCGCCGCCAAGTCCAGAACAACATTAAACGTCTTGTTGGAATTCATTGCTACCGTGGAATCCGCCATAGAGTTGGACTACCTGTACGCGGCCAAAGAACCCGTACAAATGCACGTACACGCAAAGGCAAACGCAAAACCGTTGCCAACAAGAAAATCTAATTAGGAGAGTACCTTGGCAAAGCAAGAACAGAAAGCGCCGCCTAAGAAGGCCGCCGTTCGAGTTAAGAAGAAAGTAGTCCGCACAGTACCTGCAGGAATAGCGCACGTAAAGGCGACATTTAACAACACAACTGTAGCGATTACAGACCTAGCAGGAAACGTGATCTCCTGGTCATCTGCTGGTAAAGCGAATTTTTCAGGATCGAAAAAATCATCGGCGTTCGCAGCGACAGTTGCAGCGCAAAACGCAGCGAAAGATGCGATGGCCCTTGGGATGAGAGAGTGCGAAGTGAATCTCAACGGACCTGGAGCTGGCCGCGAATCGGCTGTTCGAGGACTTATGAGCGCAGGACTTTCTATTAGTATCATTCGCGATAAGACACCTGTTCCCCATAATGGATGCAGAGCTCGCAAACGTAGACGTGTATAAGAGGAGAAACTAACATGCCCGTAAAGTATGGCAAATTTGAAATGCCAGAAAAAATCAAGATTGATGAAGCTACGCAAACTTCGACATTTGCACGTTTCATAGTTGAGCCCTTTGAGCGCGGTTTTGGCCATACAGTTGGCAACTCGCTGAGAAGGATCATGTTAGCCTCTCTCGAGGCACCTGCTATTCTCTCTGTGAGGATCGAAGGGGTTCCACATGAGTATATGGCTGTCGAAGGTGTGATCGAAGATATGACGCACATTGTGCTCAATCTTAAAGGTTCGCTGCTTCGCCGTCTCACGATGGGTGACGATATTCATCCTCGCGATATTCAAACGGTAACTAAAATGCTCGAGATCACTGATGAGATGCTCGAAAAAGGGGGCGGATCCTATAGAGTCACTTTGAAAGACTTGCTTGGACAGACTGATTACGAAATCGTCAATCCTGAGCACATGATTTTCACTGCGACTAAGCCGATGACAAAGAGAGTCGATTTACGAATCTCTTGCGGCCGTGGATATGTTCCTTCAGAGCGCCACACAAACTTTGATCGTCAAGTAGACGAAATCATCATCGACTCCGCATTTTCGCCAGTAAGGCTTGTGAACTACTATGTAGAGAACACACGAGTTGGCCAAGATACAGACTTCGATAGACTGATTTTGGAAGTGACTACAGATGGACGTACAAGCCCAGTTGAAGCGCTTACATTTGCTGCTCAGATTGGGATCATGCACTTCCAAGTGTTTGACACTATCAAAGCTCATGCTGTCCTATTTGACAAAGGCGAAATGCAAACCAATCGCGATCGAGATGAAGTTCTCGGTAAATTGGCCCTCAAGATCAATGAAATTGAGCTCTCTGTCCGCTCAACAAATTGCTTGGCTAATGCGAATATCGATACGATTGGCGAACTCGTTGTTATGCCTGAGTCGGAAATGCTCCGCTTTAGAAACTTCGGCAAGAAGTCTCTCACTGAGATTAAGCAGAAGCTGGACGAGCTCGGACTCTGCCTAGGAATGGATTTGAGCAAATACGGCATCAATAGAGATAATATTAAGCAAATTATTCAGAATTACCTTTCTGAGAAGGCCGGAGAAACTGTTGTATGAGACACGGTAAACATACCTTTAAAGTTGGGCGTACAGGCTCCCACAGAAGAGCGATGCTCTCTAATATGATGAAGTCCCTCATTGAAAATGAGCGGATTGAGACAACGGTTGTCAAAGCGAAAGAACTTCGCCGCCATGCGGAGAAGATGATCACTATGGCTAAGAAAAACACTCTCGCATCTAAGCGCAACGCGATTGCAACGCTCAAAGTAGCATTCAATCCGCTCAGCTCGAAAGAAGCAAGAGTTGTTAAGACTGGCGATAAGGGCTCTTTCAATCGCGACCGTCTAGTGATTGACAAGTTATTTGGTGAATTGCGCGAGCGTTTCACTGCCCGCAACGGCGGCTATACCCGGATCATCCGCAAGGGCGATCGAATCGGCGATGCTGCTCCTACGTGCTACATTGAATATCTCAAATAACTTTTCTTCTATACTATTCGCTCTGCGAGGGACAAACTCCTCGGGAGCGAATATTTCTTTCTTTACTTATCAAGGATTATCGCCTATTCTTAGCCTACTTGTTCTGAAGGGGTAATCCATGGTTAAACGCATAGCGATCAACGGTTTTGGGCGGATAGGAAGACTAGTCTTACGCACTGCGCTGCAAAGACCCGATTTGCAAGTTGTCGCGATCAATGACCTGGTGCCTCCAGACAATCTAGCTTACCTTTTTAAGTATGATACCGTTCATGGGACCTATCCGAAATCGGTCACTTTCGATGCGAATGATCTAATCATTGACGGCAAGAAAGTGTTTGTTTCTGCGGAGAAAGATCCCGCGCAGCTTCCTTGGAAGCTGCACAACGTAGACTATGTTGTTGAATCAACAGGGCGTTTTACACACATGGAAGATGCTAAAAAGCATCTTCAAGCGGGAGCTAAGCGTGTCCTCATCTCTGCTCCGGGCAAAGATGACATGCCTACCTATGTAATGGGTGTGAACCACACACAATACAACCCGCAAAAAGATTTTGTCATATGCAATGCATCGTGCACGACTAACTGTCTTGCACCGCTTTGCAAAGTTCTTGTCGACCGATTTGGGATTGACGAAGGGCTTATGACAACAGTTCATTCTATGACAGCTAGCCAACCCACTGTCGACGGGCCATCTCATAAAGATTGGCGCGGGGGGAGAGCAGCTGGCTGCAATATCATTCCGGCATCAACGGGAGCCGCTAAAGCGGTGATTCTCTGTTTGCCTGAACTTAAAGGCAAACTTACCGGTATGGCCTTTCGCGTTCCGACCCCGGACGTATCTGTCGTCGATCTTACCGTACGACTCACCAAAGATACGACCTATGAAGAGATCTGCAACGCGATGGACCTAGCAGCAAAGACCAATCTCAAAGGGATCCTTTCGACCACCGATGAAGAATTGGTCTCATCAGATTTTATCGGCAGCCATTTTTCCGCCGTTTTCGACAAGAAGGCAGGAATTGCATTGAGCCGCCGTTTTTATAAATTAATTGCATGGTACGACAACGAAATGGGCTATTCTCACCGCGTTGTCGACCTGCTGGAGTATATGGGATCTAAAGAATGACATCACCGCTCCAGAAACCCTTAAATTACGGATTATTCAGTGAATTTTACACGCGAACCAATTATCGAGACGGTTATCACTCCTCGCGAAGGATGCAAACTCGTTGTTCGAAGCAGCAAAGGTGCGTCCCAAGAGGACTATTTTGTTGATGCAGTAGAAGTTGTGTCTTTTGGGCACTCTTTCTTTTTCCGTTCGCAAGAGCGGCCTAAGTCTTTCCTAGTGCCAGTGAGCGACTATGAGATTCTCGAGACAAAAGAGACTCGCATGGTGCTCAAGAACGTTTCCACCGACCGCGCCATTAAGATTGGCGGCGGACGCGAAGCGCCTCCTCGTTCACGAGAAGAGCAGCAGCGCCCCCGTGAAGATCTTCCTGAGGATCCAGCTTTAGCTGATTCTCGTCCTGCGCCAGAGCGTCAACCGCAAGATCCGCGCCAAATGGACCGGAAGCGGGATAACAAGCGCCGCCGCGGACGTCGTGGACGGGACCGCAACGATCAAGACATGCGCGAACCGCCGCGCAGCGAGCACCGTGAAGAGCCGCGAGGGGAACAGTCGCAACCCCCGGAGGATCATCAAGGATCAGAGTCCACCGAAGGATTTACCCGAGAGCCTGAAGTCGTCGAAAAAGCTCCTTCATTCATTTCTAAGCTTTTTCCGCCGCCTCCGACCCTCATCAGAGAAAACTTAGCGCGCTACAAGCCAGCTGAGACTGACGAGAGCTTTACAGTCGAAGAGAAGACGAGCGTTGAAGAGACTATATTCGAGCATCCGAACCCAACTGATAAAGAGTTGGAAGACGAAAGCGAAGAGTAGTCTTAAACAGTTTTTGCAAGCCCGCATCACGACGGGCTTGCGTCTTTCTAGATCTTTCGCATAAAATGTCATACATTCTCTGCTTGGATGGTGAAATGGTAGACACTGGGGACTTAAAATCCCCTCCCAGCAATGGGGTGCCGGTTCGAGTCCGGCTCCGAGCATTTTGGCGCTTTTACACTCGAAATTATGTCTAGAATTTTTACTTCGGTCCAGTCCTGTATCCAATCCCTAGCCCTACAGACCATCCGCTTAAATTGGCGGTATGGGTGATGTATTCTCTCCGCTCGTGAACGGGGACATAGAGAAATGAATAATCGGCGAAAAGATCGAAGAATAAATGGGTTGTGCAATTAACCAGCATGCCCCCTTTTACAATCGCTCCTCCGCCCCAGCGGCAAGTCATTTCGGGAATGTTCGGAGCCTGATCATGAATCCGCATGTGTGCGATAAGGCCGCCTGCTCCAAGATAAAAATCCGCTTTTTTATACGGAAACAGGTATTTCAAACCCACGCCAATTGGATAAAAGACGATCCGGGTCGGATCCCCGAGCCCGATTGATTCACCCGTTTTGGTAAATAGGCTTCCGCTTAACCACACATAAAGCTTTCGATAGCTTTGAAAGCTGGCCTCAACTCCATACATCGCTCCAGATGAATAGATCTCTTTGAAATCTTCATCTGTTGGGCCGAAATATGCTCCCTTAGCTTCGATGAGGACATCTGTAGCTTGTAGAGAGCCTCCAGCAAGGGCAAATAGAATAACGTGCTTTAAAAAACTCTTCAAGGAATCACCTCTATGAGACTGTTAACGGATTCGGATTTCGACAGTCTCTAATCTGAAGATAGAACAATATTTAATTTCTTGTGAAGGGGAAAACCTTGTTAGTCTTCACGACTGCATGTTTTTGGTTTTTGCAAATTCGTAGATGCCAGTATCATGTTCGTTCATTAGCATCGCATAGCGCTTTCTTGGAATGACAGTTATGAGAAATTGGGTTTTCATCGCAGGTTTATCATTAGGCAATCTCCTTAACGGACAGTGCGAGACTGCAGCGCCGTGGCTTACGGGCCCCTTAATCGCCCCGCCTGGTACAGCTGTCCCATATGGGGATTTTACGATTGAATCGTACGTCTACTTTACAACGAAAACAGGTGCGTACAATAAAGATTGGGATGCCGTTTCTGCTGAGAGAAATTTTTATTCTCTCAATGCACAATTCCGATGCTATTTCGGGCTGACTCCCTGGTGCGATCTCAATATCATTCCGCAGTTTTTTTTCAATCGAACTTACACTCAGCAATACTTCTATATCGGCGATTTGACTGTCGGCTTGGATTTTCAACTCCTTGAGGCTGACTTAACTCCCTATTTCCCAGGGATTAAATTAGCTGTCCGAGAGGTCTTCCCTACTGGTAACTTTCAACGTTTTAGTCCCAGAAGATTATCGACCGACGAAACGGGAGCGGGGACTTTTGCCACCCAGTTCGATCTGGTTTTGTACAAAGTATTCCACTTGTATGATCAACATTTCCTGAGTACGACTTTAAGCGCGCAATATACCGTAAATACTCCAGTCAATGTTCATGGATTTAATACTTATGGGGGCGGCTTTGGCGCAAATGGGAAAGCCAATCCAGGCAATATTTTTCAAGGCATCGCAAGTTTCGAGTATACTCTCAACCAAAATTGGGTGCTGGCCTTGGACAATGTCTATACGCACACAGACGCGACTCAATTTTTCGGAACTCCAGGCATCACATTCGATGGGGTCCTTTCTGCAAGAGAAACCCCATCTTCAGAATTGCTTACTTTCGCTCCAGCTATCGAGTATAATTTTAGCAGCAATTTTGGAATTATTGCAGGCTGCTGGTTCTCTGCCTTGGGGAGAAATAGCGCTGAATTTAGGAGCGGCGTCATAAACTTTGACTACACTTATTAAGGGGTGGAAATGAAGTATTTAGTCTCCTGTTTCTTGCTGCTAACATGCCTCCCTTATAGTTTGGGGGCTTATGTTGACGATGTGGACACGTTTCTTGGGGCTATTCTTTCCAAGACTTCTATCGTCAGTAGTAGGCAAATCAAAGTTCCCGGCTATCCGAGTGCCTATAACCCTTCGCTGATCCCGTATAAAGATGGCTATCTCCTCTCCTTCCGCTATACAAGCAGATGTCCTGAAACGGTAAAAAATAGCTGCCGCACCGACGTTTCTTTTATTGGAGTTGCCCGGCTTGATAAGAACTTTAAGGTTTCTGAAAAGTCGATCCAATTACTGAATATTACATCTTATTCTTCGAAAATTTCATTATATGCCGAAGATGCGCGGCTTCTAAAGATAGGGGAGCGGATTTTCATTTTTTTTAATGATCTTCCCTTTACTGAGGCCTCCGGCGAGTTTGCTATGTATTTTGGAGAGCTTATTGAGGCGCAGGGCGTATTTGCTCTTAAGGAGCCGGCAAAACTTTTAAACTATACGAACGCAATCCAAATTGAAAAAAATTGGAGCCCTTTTGTCTCTGATGGGAGGCTCTATGTCATTTATTCTGATCAGCCTCGAGTCATTTTGGAAGTGGATTTGAATACGGGATACTGCCAAGAGGTTTCACGCACAATAATGAATTGGGATTGGGATCTAGGAGTCATCCGAGGCGGCACTCCTGCATATCTTGTGAATGAGACATTTTTAACTTTTTTCCACTCAAGCTTCCCTGCTAAAATTCCGAAGGGAAGGGCTTATACTATGGGAGCTTATACATTTGACAAAGATCCCCCCTTCTCCATCCGAAAAATTACCCCTTTGCCAATAGGCGAACTGACATACTATACTGAGAACAATTCTCCCAAAGTTGTCTTCCCTGGAGGAATGGTTATCCAAGATCATTTAATTCATGTTGCTTGGGGAAAAGCCGATAAGCAGATATTTATCACAACCTTTGATAGAGAAAAACTGCTCAGTTCAATGGAATCATTAAAATAGGATCTTATGTCTAGCACATTTGCAAGCGATAATTTTGCTGGGGTTCACCCGGAAGTGATGTCGGCCATCCAGAAAGCGAATGTGGGCCATTCCGTGGCTTACGGCGCGGATCCCTGGACAGAAAGGGCAAATGCGTTGTTTAAGCAGGTTTTTGGGCCAGCAGCCGTTAGCTTTATCGTCTTCAATGGAACTGCAGCCAATGTCTCTGCCCTTAAACACCTTTTTTCTCCATGGCAGGCGATCATTTGCCCCGCATCTGCCCACATGTGGACCGATGAGTGCGGCGCTCCCCAAGCAAACACGGGCTGCTCTCTTTTGCCAGCGGCGGGCGTAAATGGGAAAATCACAGCTGGGCTGTGCGAGGGATTTTTACACGGGAAAGGGTTCCAGCACCATGTGCAGCCTGCGGCTATCTCCATCACTCAATCTACCGAGCTTGGAACCGTATATTCTGTTGAAGAGATGAGGGAACTAGCTCTCTTTGCTCATCAGAATGATCTTTTGTTCCATGTGGATGGGGCGCGGATCTGCAATGCAGCTGCCAGCTTGAACGTTTCTCTTAAAGAGTTGACGACAGATCTTGGCGTCGATGTCCTATCCTTCGGGGGGACGAAAAATGGGCTGATGGGTGCTGAGGCGGTGGTGTTTTTGAAAGAGGGGCTTGCGGAAAATTTCCAGTATGTGAGGAAACAGCAGATGCAGCTCGCGTCCAAAATGCGATTTTTATCGGCGCAGATGATTGCACTTTTGGAGGGCGATTTGTGGCTGCGGAATGCGAGCCATGCAAACGCGATGGCCAAGCTGTTGGAATCTGGCCTCCGAAAGCATTGTCCAGAGCTGCCGATTCTCTATCCTGTTCAGTCCAATGCTGTTTTTGTTCAGCTCCCTTCAATGGAAGTATTGAAACAGCTGCAAAAGAAAAGCTTTTTCTGGATTTGGGATCACGAGCGGGCGGTGGCTCGCTGGATGACTTCTTGGGATACCGAGCCTGCCTTTGTTGAGTCATTCATTCAAGAGCTAAAGAGTTTACGCAAAAGCGGGGATTCAATATAGTTTTTGCATGTCTGTCCTCTCTATTTCTTCTAACGATGAAGTTTATGGCAGCCTAAAGATCGACGACGATCATTGGGAAGTCGAGCAACTGGCCCAGAAGACACAGTCGATCTGGAGCCAAATCTACGATGTGACTGTTGGCAGTTTCATCAAAGTGATCCAGGTTCTCCGGAGCGTCATAGGGGCCCTCGCACGCGATGCATTCTTCCTTCCGCTAAAATGGCCTTTCCTTGCGAATAGACAATTCGTTCAGGATCAATTGCAGATCGAAGCGGATTTTAGTAGAGATTTCTGGGATCCCTCAAAGCCATTAGATCCCAATTTCAAAGACCAGGCACTGATCAGAGAAAAGTTCGCTCTACCTGAGGATCGGGCTTTCCCCATTCAGCTCCCAGATGGGAGGACGGTGGAGATCACCTGCAGGATCTTTGAGACAAAAGAGAAGACTGGGGATTTCTATAACTTTATCCAAATGCCGGGGATCTATTCGACGATCGACAATAACGTCGTTGCTACCTACCCGTATCTTGCAGCTTACCTAAACGTCGACAAGCCCCTGCCTCCGGCTCGGTTTATTATCATCAGCGAAAATAACCTCAACTACAAACCGGAGACTCTAGATGAAGCGGGCTTCATCCTTTTGGAAACGCTTAAAGCGATGAGAGCGGAATTTGGCGAAATCGATCAATTAGTAGCCCATTCGCTCGGAAATATTTTCTTTTCGAGCGCATTGAAGCAAGTCGACGATCCCTCGCTTCTTCCGAAACATATTTGCATGGACAGGGGGCCTTCCTCCATCTTCGAGGCGAGCAAAAAGTATTTCTGGGGCCTCGGCGGTCTCTTTTACTTCTTGCTAGAGTTTGGGAAGTGGGCCTCGGATTTGGAACAGGATGTCGTTGACTTTTGTCTGAAATGGAAAAATAGACCCCCGATCGTGGTTACAGGGGTGGTGCAAGACCACCATTTCTCCGGAGGAGCGAATTTATGTATGGGGGAGAAAATAAGACGGGTCGATGGTGTGGATGTGCTTATTTTTGATCCTCCGCGCCAAGTCGCCCATCAGCATGCGCATCACAATCTGAGAACCGATTTCCTCAACTCGCGCTACCTTACTGAGGAGTCTGACTTCATGGCATCCTCAGAGAATTTTCCCGAGGCGATCATCCGCCATTCTCTCCCGATTGAGGAAAAGGTGGAATCAGAGAGCGCTTAATAGTTGTTTTGATTCATTAAATGGAATATCTGTAATTTCAAATGAACATTATTGATCTTACCTATTCTCTGTCTGAAGCAACCATTGTCCATCCTGCTAAAACCCCGTTTTCAAGAAAGATCTGCGCCAATTACGAAATGGGCGCCCGTTTTGACGATATGACCCTTTCTTCGGGGATTGGAACGCATATGGATGCTCCAAGTCATTTTTATCCGAAGGGCAAAACGATTGACCAAATTCCGATTGCTCAATGTTGCGGACCTGCTTCTGTTTTGCACTTGTCTGAGAAGGTGAAAGATAATGCCGACTATGAGGTAGTAGTTGAAGATATTGAATTGTGGGAAGAGAAGCATGGGTTGATCCCCGAGCGGAGTATTGTTCTTTTGCATACTGGCTGGGACAGATATTGGGGACGGAAAATATTTTGTTCTCCAGATGAAGCTGGCATCTGCCATTTCCCAGGTGTCTCAAGAGAGGCAGCAGAAGTTTTGCTTAAGCGGCGGGTGAATGGAGTGGGGATCGATACAACTGGGATAGATCCCGGTTGTCAAAGCAAAGGTTGGGCTCATCAGGTTTTTCTTAAAGAAGGACTTTTCCTTGTAGAAAACATGGCCAATCTCAAGTTGTTGCCGCCAAAGGGTGCTTTTGTCTATATTTTGCCCATGAAGATAGAAGGCTTCCCCGAGGCTCCTGTTCGTGCAATCGCACTATTAGACCTCTTGCGTAACTAAGGTTCTGTCGATTTCCGGGTTCTTTTGAGCCGATTTTCGCAACAAAAGCCAGGGGCAATATCGACAACAGTATATTGCCCCTGGCTTTTG
>JANPFC010000129.1:0-9273 GCA_031423235.1 Chlamydiota bacterium
CCATCAAGTGGCAGAGAAGATCCCGAAGGCAAAGTTTAGAGTGCTGAAAAATATTGGACACAACGGTTTTATAGAAAGACCGGATCTCTTCGTCGAAGAGATCCTTAAATTCCTCTAAGGAAGTTAACGCTTATTACCGCCCCTGAAAAGGTATGGTGAAATCACTATTATTTACACCTGAGATCTCAGACAGAATGGAATCTATTCGTCCGTCTCTGAATAAATCTTTAGCTATGTCAGAGCTTAAGGCATCAAATCTCGACCCGTTAGGCCGAACCCAATTGTCAGCGGCATATGCCGGATCCCGTTCAACGATGCCGTCATTTCTTACTCTACCTATATCGCAATTGTAGCTTCTGGTCCCATAAACTTTGTATATTATAGGCACATGGCTAACAACCCCTTCTTTTAAAAAGCTGATCATGAGAACTCTTTCATGATCAGGATCAGCCGTCCATTTGGTAGTATGTCTTAGCAACGCTGTCATATTCCTTCCCCCAGCACGTAGCGCCGCATCTGCAATGTTCGTATCCATTTCGACCAGCTCCCTCGATAACAGGAAGAGCGGAGCCTTTCTACGAGTTGGACCTGCTTCTGCAACTGCCGCATATTGAGCTGCTGAGTCGACCACTGCTCTCTCTGGCTGTAGAGCAAAGGGCGCTCTGATGGGTCTTGCCGGCGAAGGCAACGGCCCCGCTGCGACTCGTTGTTTTCCTTCTTCCTCAACGTGAATCGTCACTCTCCCTGTCAATGGTTTCCGGCACGATGGGCATGTTGCAGAACTGCCCTCAGGTCGGAAAAGAACATCCAAGCAAGGTTCGCAATAGGTATGCCTGCAAGTGGTTTGAGCCTCTATTAAAACAGATTGTACAAGACATATAAAGTCCTACTTTTGGGTTTTGAGAAGAGAACTTATATCACTCGATTTCAATAAATGAAAATAGTTTTTAACTGAAAAATTATATATACAGATATGAATAAAGAAAGTAATCGGAGAAGCCCCGAAGCCCAATTATTTTTCCACCACCGCGAACACAAAGACAGGAACTGAGAAAATAAATAAAATATATTCTCAGCGCTTATCTCGGTGGTCTCGGTGTTCTTGGTGGTGAAATAATGGGGCAGCGGGGGCTTCTCCCGGCTGCTTTTACATCATGCCGCCGAAGTCGCCCATTCCACCCATACCTCCCATTCCACCCATGCCGCCCATGCCCATTCCTGGTGCTTGTGCTGCTGCTTTTTTGGGTTCGGGTTTGTCGGTGATCATCGCTGCAATAGTGATCAACATTCCAGAAATCGACGCTGCGTGCACGAGCGCGCTCTTGGTTACAAGAACGGGATCGATAACACCATCTTTAACGAGATCTGAGAACTGATCGGTTAGACCGTTATAGCCGAAGGAACCTTCCTTCTCAGCGATCTTCTCTGCAATGTGGCTCCCCATTTTGCCACAGTTATTCGCAATTGCGATAGCTGGAGCAAAACATGCTTTGCGGACAATCTCAACGCCGATTGCTTCGTCGCCGGACACTTTGAGCTTATCGAGAGCTTTAGAGGCGCGGATGAGAGCTACGCCGCCGCCTGGGACAATCCCTTGCGCAACAGCCGCACGAGTTGCATGCAATGCGTCTTCAATCCGGTCTTTTTTCTCATTGGCTTCTGTTTCTGTAACAGCGCCGACGTTGACAACAGCCACTCCGCCGACAAACTTAGCGAGCCGCTCTTCCAGTTTTTGCCGATCATAATCGGAAACATCTGGATGGTTCATCTCTGCTCTGATTTGCGCTGTGCGGGATTTGATCTCTTTCGGTTTGCCAGCTCCATCGACAATTGTCGTATCTTCTTTGGAGATTTTGACTCTTTTGGCAGTTCCTAGAACTTCAAGACCCACTTCTTCGATATTGTATCCAAGCTCATCGGAAATAACTGTCGCGCCTGTGAGAATCGCAAGGTCAGCAAGCATGCTCTTGCGCCGGTCGCCAAATCCTGGGGCCTTTACCGCGCAAAGGGGCAAACCGCCCTTCACTTTATTTACGACAAGAGTTGCGAGAGCTTCTCCATCTATATCATCAGCGATGATGATGAGAGGGCGAGACCCTTTTTGCATCGCTTTTTCAAGAATGGGAACGAGCTCTTTCGCGCTCGAAAGTCTTTTATCTGTAATGAGGATGAGGGGATTATCAAACTCAACCGACATCTTCTCTCCATTCGTGATGAAGTAAGGAGACATGTAGCCTTTATCAAACTGCATTCCTTCAACGACATCGAGAGTTGTCTCGATTCCTTTCGCCTCGCCGATGGTAACGATCCCATCTTTGCCTACTTTCTGCATCGCTTGGCCGATAATCGCGCCAATCGCTACGTCGTTGTTCGCTGAGATGCAAGCAATTTGCTGAATCTCTTCCGGTGTTTTGATCGGAGTGGCCAGTTTATCAAGAGCATCTTCGATCGCTTTTACGGCTTTGTCGATACCGCGCTTCACGTCCATTGGATTGGCGCCTGCGCTGACGTTTTTAACCCCTTCGCTAAAAATGGCTTCAGCAAGAACAATCGCAGTTGTTGTTCCGTCGCCCGCTGTATCAGATGCTTTTGAAGCGGCCTCTTTAACCAGCTGCGCGCCCATGTTCTCATACTTGTCTTTGAGAGCGATCTCTTTTGCAACAGTCACGCCGTCTTTTGTGGAAGAGGGAGATCCAAAACCTTTACTGATAACGACGTTGCGGCCCTTTGGGCCGAGCGTTACGATCACGGCTTTGGCTAGTGTTTTTACCCCTTTCAAGATCGACTTGAGGGCTTCATCGTGGAATTTCAGCATTTTCGCCATGGTTATTCTCCAAATACAGCTAAGACATCTTCTTCAGTAAGGATCAGATAGCTTTCATCACCCGCTTTGTATTCAGTTCCAGAGTAGGAAGAGAACAAGATCTCATCACCCATTTTAACATCGAGGGGATGGTTCTTCCCTTTTTCATCAGTTTTTCCTGGGCCAACGGAAACTACAACTCCTTGGCGAGGTTTTTCTTGAGCTGTCTCAGGGAGAAGAATGCCCCCTTTCGTTGTTTTGGCTTCTTGACGCTTAACGACAATACGGTTGCCGAGAGGTTTAATTTTCTTAGACATGTCATGACTCCATATTTTTTGAACTCATCATAATGGGAAGGGTCGATTTAGTCAATGTTTTAGCAAACAGCGAGATTGAGTGCTAGCAAAGCAGATACTTCTTCCGCTTTTCGACTTTGTGTTGAATTTTGGGTCCGCCTCTCCGTGCTAGACTGACCTCTTATTGACGTCAAAGAAAAATTTTCGTAGCATTCAAGTTCTTTGGAGGTGTTTATGAGAAATTTCTACTTTTTAATGATCGCGATTTTCTCCTTGCTATTAGCTAAGGGTGAATGTTCGAGCGCTAATCTGTATGATAGAATGTATGTACAGCCGACTGATATTGCCCTGAGGGGAAGCGAACTATGGATCCAGCTAGAAAATCAGTGGGTCCAGGTCAGCCACTGATCTGCCGATACAAATGGAGTTTATTTAGCAAAAGATGATCTCCCCCTCGGATTTTGGGTCTGTACAAACGGGCACACAAACTATCCGTGGACTTTTGTTTGCTTTTGCGGTGCAACTCAGTAACCTGGGCAAGAAAATAGCACGATTTATGCAATCAAAGACAAAGGCGCTCATATTATTGGGTGCCTTATTGGTCGTTTTCTCATGTGAATATTACCTCAGTTCTCAGATAGAAATATTCATTGAAGATCCGCTTAAAAAGAAAACAAGCCTCTTCATGTCGCGCAGAGAGGCAGTACAACTTGAACGCTTTTTTCGCGAATTGATTATTTTTAATCCCTTCGCATACACAATGGCCGAAAGCAAACCTTTATCTTTTGCCTCCTACAAGAAGCCATTCTCTTCCCCCTCCTCCCTTTTCCCGTCGAATATGAAACTAGTAAAGGGTTTGCAGGTATGGAAAAAATTTGAAAACCATTTCGTTGGTTCTAGGATGGCCCTCTGGGAAGAAGAGGATCCTTCTTGGATTGTCGCAAATCATGTTTTAATTGTCTTAGCAGCTCGCAGCCGATGTAATGAAATTGCTCATACGGCAGATTTTGAAGAGATTCTTAAAATCAATGATCTTTTCGATCATATTGGGAAAGCTCCATTGTTCGAGAATACATTACAGAAGAACGATGTTTTAATTGGAGTTCTGCTTGGTTTTGGAATGGATAATGCACGACTATTCAATGAACAGGCCGAAAAGCTCTCTCAGATCGATAGAAACCATCAAATGGAACTCCCAAAATTACCAGGCATTTGGGGAAGTGAAACCATGGAGTATTCTGCAAGAAAACAATACCTCAAATCATTGACATTACAAAACTTTAACATAAAGGATATGATCCTTCCCGGGTTTGTTGGCGATCCCAATTCTAAAGAATCAAAAATACTTACACATGAGTACACTACAACTAGAAAAAAAATCATTGAATTCTATGAAGGAAAAAAATTCCTCGACGCCTCGTTGAGTCTTTATATGTATGGACAATCTATGTTAGGGGAGATATGACTCTATCCCCAAAACGGGTGTATGCAATTTCTGGAGCCTGTTTCTTATTTGGCCTTGCGATTCTTGTTTACACTTCCTACTGGTGGCCCGGAATTTTATTAGTGATCGGTTTATCGTTAGCTATCCGTCATTTCTTTTTAGGCCGTTCCTACGATCTATTGAGATCGCTTGGATTTTTTATTGGACTTTTTGTTGTCGATGAATTGGGGCTGTCGCTCCACCTGTTTTTTGCGATACTTCTGACTTTTGGCGCGACCCTTGTTTTGCTGCGCCGGTTTAGGGACTGTCTAAGAATAAATTGAACCATTTTGCTAGCGTCAAAGCCCCTACAATCGACTGTCGCAAACCGCTTTGTATTGGTTTAATACTAGGCGGTTTACGACAGTCGATTGTAGGGAGCTTTCACGCTAGCCAAATGATGCAATTTATTCTTAGACAGTCCCTTAGGCCAACAGCTCTGCAGTAATAGACCTCTCGTGATTCAAGAATCGAGAAAATATTTTCTACCACCCGCGAACAGGGTTCCGCTAGAGAGCACAGAGCTCACAGAGAAGAAGATGCGAAGCTTCAATGGAAAAATCATTAGGGCCGACATAGATTTTCATCGAAATCTTGGTCCAGGGCTTTTGGAATCTGCATATGAACTACGTCTTCGAAAACTGACAATCGAAGGGCTGCGTCGATTTAGAATTTACCCCTTCTCTGTGGGCTCTGTGTCCTCTAGCGGACCTTGTTCGCGGGTGTTAAAAATTAGATTTTAATAAAGCAGATACTTCTTCCGTTTTTCGAGGAAGGCTTCCCGTTCAGATTTGTGAAGCTCGATAAGCTTCCAGGCGGGGTATTTTTCATTGAGGAGAATCTCGTAAACAGCTTCTGTGCCGTTGGCTTTGCAGAATAGGTCTTTTTTGGTCGTCTCCGCAAGCCGCTTGGTAAATTCTTTCGGATAAATGCTTTTGAGCATACCGAGAAGGAGGAATTGCACCGACAGAGGCTTGTAAATCTTTGTATCATTTATTTGGATGAGAACACCCTGGCAATCGACCCCTTTATAGAGACCCCAGAAGGGGCGGAAATGGTACGGCTGGAAATAGACTCCTGGCAATTTCTGTGCGTTCAGCTTGTCGGCGAATTCTTTCGCATCGATCCAAGGAGCGCCAACAACTTTAAACGGGAGGGTGAATCCGATCCCGATGTTGAGCATGCTGAGCTCTCCAAGTATTCCTGTCGCGGGGCAAAAGAGCGGGGTGTCGGCTTCAGGAACATTGGGACTCGGCGGGATCCAAGAGAGTCCCGTGTCGCGGTAGCTCATGGACCGTTCCCAACCTTTCATCTTAACCACTTTCAGCTTGCAGCCGATTTTGTACTCAGCATTAAAGAACTGAGCCAGTTCGCCGATGGTCATCCCGTGGCAGTATGGAACATTGATATAGCCAATAAATGAGCGCCACTTATCTTCGAGCATGGGGCCGTCGACAATGAGCCCATTGATCGGATTGGGCCGGTCGAGAACGATCACTTCAATCCCAAGCTTTGCCGCCTCTTCCATAGTATAGAAAAGGGTGGTCGGATAGGTGTAGGCTCTGACCCCCGTGCACTGGATGTCGTAGACGATCACATCGAGGTCTTTAAGCATTTCAGCCTTTGGCCGGCGCGTTTCTCCGTGCAAGCTATAGACGGGAACCCCTTTTTCTTCTCCGTGCTTCACCCAGTCCCACGCATAGTGCTGCCCTTTGAGCCCGTGTTCAGGAGAAAATAGGGCGGCTAACTGGTCGCTCTCCTGAAATAGTTGGAGAGTGGAGCGCATTTTGCTATCGACACCCGTGTGATTGGTGAGGAGTCCGATCCTCTTCCCCTTCATCTGAGCTAGATGCCCTTCATTGAAAAAGACGTCGACGCCTAAAGAGACGGCAGAATAGCCCCAAATGGGAAATGTGAAAATGAAAAAAAGGATCGCGCGCATCATCAAAATCGATTATAACAGATTCACCATTTTCATAATTCGAATGCTGTGATATAGGGAGTTCATATGACATATCTAGACGAAGCCATAGAAATTCTCGACAGCGTTAAGGGCAGGCCCCATTCTACAGCAGAACGGAAGCGGTTGGCGATTGAACTCGCAGCCCTCATGCTGCACGAATCGAGCCGTACGATGACCTCTTCTGAAAAAGCTGTGCACGAACAGCTTTCACGCCTCATGCGCGATCCGATCGGCAAAGCGTTCACGACCGCAATGACGGATGAGTGCTTTAGAAGCTCTACAAATAAGCGGGTGGCAGATCAAATGATCTACCTCTTGAATCAACTCGGCGTTCCCCATTATCTCGACTGGTTTAAACGAGCTGAACTTTTCGCATTTAAATCATTTGGGCCCACATTGGCTCAATTCCTCGTGCCGCTGGCCATGAGAGCTTTGCGAAAACAGACTGAACAGGTCATTTTGCCCGGCGAACCCGCACTCCTCGCCAAGCACTTAAAAGAGCGAAGACTAGAGGGCGTCAGACAAAACCTCAATCACTTAGGCGAGGCGATCTTAAGCGAGGCGGAGGCCAAAAAAAGGCTCCACATCTACCTTGAGGATCTTAAAAACCCAGACATCGACTACATGTCTGTGAAAATCTCGACAATCTATAGCCAGATCAGCCTCCTCGCATTCGACCATACTGTCGACACAATCGCAGACCGGTTAAGACAGCTCTATCGCGCGGCCATGAAAAACGACCCTCCCAAGTTCGTCAATCTCGACATGGAGGAGTACCGCGATCTCGATCTAACAGTCAGCGCGTTTAAAAGAGTGCTCGATGAGCCTGAATTCTACTCTTATTCTGCAGGAATCGTTCTCCAAGCCTATCTCCCCGACTCGCACCATTTCCAAAAGGATCTGACCGAGTGGGCTAAAAAGCGGATTAAAAATAGTGGAGCGCCCATCAAGATCCGGATTGTGAAAGGGGCCAACTTGGCCATGGAGCAATTCGAAGCGTCCGCAAAAGGGTGGCCTCAAGCTCCCTATACGGCAAAGATCGACGTGGATGCAAATTACAAGCGGATGCTCGCCTATGGCTGCATTCCAGAAAATGCCCGCGCTGTACGGCTAGGAATTGCGAGCCACAACTTATTCGATATCGCATTTGCGATGCTTCTCCGCGTTGAAAACCAAGTGGAGCCATATACTGGCTTTGAGATGCTCGAGGGGATGGCCGATCATATCCGCCGCGTCGTCCAAAAACTCACTGGCGACATGCTCCTCTACTGTCCCGTTGCGACAAAAGAAGAGTTCCAGCACGCAATTGCCTACCTGATCCGCCGTCTCGATGAAAATACAGGCGCAGAAAACTTCCTCCGCCATGTATTTGGACTCAAACCGGGGACCGATGCTTGGGAAAGCCAAACTTCCATCTTCTCTCAGAGCTGCGATGACATGGATACGGCAAGCGTTCTCCCGAGAAGGACGCAAAACCGGCAGATCCATCCTCCCATCCACGATCCGAAAGCCCCTTTCGACAATGAAGCCGATACTGACTTCTCCCTTCCTCAAAACCGGAAATGGGCAGAAGAGATCGCCCGCCATTGGAAAAACCACAAGCAGAAACCGATTCCGCTCGTCATCAACGGCAAAGAGCTCTTTGACAACGAAGAGGGAATCGGCCACGACCCTAACGGCCATGTAAAGCCGCAATACAGTACCCCAGAAAACGAGGCGTTCTCCGGGGGCCCCAGGGAGCATGTAAAGCCGCTTTACATTTATGCCAAAGCCCATAAGCATCATATAGATGAAGCCCTCTCATGCGCAAAAAAACATGAAAAAGAGTGGGCATCTACCACTGTTGAACACCGGAGTCAATTGCTTGCCCGCGTTGCGCAGAAAATGCGCGAACGAAGGGGCGAATTTATCGGTGCGATGATGATCGATGGCGGTAAAATTATCTCGGAGTCCGATCCGGAAGTATCTGAAGCGATCGATTTTGCCGAATATTATAGACGGCAGATGGAAAAGATGGCGCTCATGAAGGATATTCAGTGGACGCCGAAGGGAACAGTACTTGTCGTTTCTCCTTGGAATTTCCCATGCGCGATCCCCGCTGGCGGGATTCTCGCAGCCCTAGCCGCTGGCAATTGCGTCATTTTCAAACCGGCCTCCGATACAGTTCTCGTCGCATGGCATTTAATCAATGCGTTTTGGGATGCGGGCATTCCGAAAGAGGTGCTCCAATTCGTCCCTTGTTCCGGAGACGGTCCTGGAAGCGACCTTGTCCGCGACCCCAGAGTGAATTGTGTAATCCTTACGGGCGGCACATCGACTGCGAAAAAATTCCTCAAGATGCGCCCCGACCTCGATCTCGCAGCAGAGACCGGCGGGAAAAATTCGATGATCATCACAGCCCTTTCCGATCGGGATTTAGCGATCAAAGAGCTGATCCATTCAGCATTCAGCAACGTGGGGCAGAAATGTTCCGCTACATCGCTAGCCATACTGGAAAAAGAGGTCTATGAAGATCCCCATTTCCTCCGCTCTCTCAGAGAAGCGGCGGCGAGTATGAAAGTGGGACCCAGTTATGATCTGACGACCAAAATCAATCCGCTCATTCACGAAGCGCGCGGCGAGTTAAAACGGGGACTCACCACCCTTGAAGAGGGGGAAGAGTGGCTCCTTGAACCGAGACAAGATTCTACCAATCCAGCCCTTTGGAGCCCCGGCATTAAGCTCGGCG
>JANPFC010000130.1:0-3011 GCA_031423235.1 Chlamydiota bacterium
GCCCTTCTTTGTCTTCTTTGCGTCTTCGCGTCTCTGCGTCTTTGCGTTTATCTTCTTCTTGGAGTCATGTGCATAAGACTCTCAAAGAAGAACGCAAAGACGCGGAGCCGCTGAGACGCAAAGATGAAAATAAAATGATTCAATAAATCCTCCTCTGATATCATCAACTCTTATGCCCACAAGTGTTGAAAAAAGAATTCAGAGTTGGTTAGAAGGTCCTTACGATCCTGAAATGAAAGCGGAAATTCGCCGCCTTCAAGAGGTCGATCCCAAAAGTTTATCCGATGCGTTTTACAAAGATATTTCCTTTGGAACGGGAGGAATGCGCGGGATTATGGGCGTCGGAACAAATCGGATGAATATCTACACCATCCGGATGGCCACGCAAGGTCTTGCCAATTACATCAAAAAAGAATCTCCGGGTAATAACTCGGTCTTTATCGGCTATGATGTGAGACACCACTCTCGCGAATTTGCCGTTGAGACCGCGAAAGTTTTTTCCGGCAACGGCATGCACGTTTTGCTCTCAGAAGATATTTGCCCAACTCCGCTCGTTTCCTTTGCATGCCGCCATTTCGGATGCACTGCAGCAGTGATGATCACCGCTTCGCACAACCCTCCGATTTACAATGGCTATAAGGTCTATTGGAGCGATGGGTGCCAAGTCGCCCCTCCGCACGACGAAGAGATCATGGCCGAAGTGAAAAAAATTAAAAGCCCCACCGAAGTATTGCTGGGAACCAAATACGAAGAGATCGGTTCGGAAATCGATGAGGCTTATCTCGCAGAGCTAAAGAAACTGCAGATGCTCCCCGAACTGGCCCACGTTCCACTTAAAATCATCTACACAAATCTACATGGCACAGGGATACGCCTAATTCCGAGCGCGCTGAAAGAATGGGGCTATCGGAATCTCACCTTTGTCGAGAAACAACTGCCTCTCGATGGGAACTTTACTTTTGCTCCGACGCCGAATCCTGAAGAGGAAAAAGCCCTGAGACTAGGGATAGAACAATTGCGCGAAGAAAAGGGGGACCTCCTCATCGCCACCGACCCAGATGCGGATCGGATCGGAGTGGCCACCCAAAACATGAGATTTACCGGCAATCAGATCGCCTGCATGTGCCTGCACCATATTTGCAAGACCCTCACTGATAAAGGGGAATTCCCAGAAAATGCCGCGTTTATCAAAACGATTGTGACAACTGAGCTTTTCAAAACAATTGCTGAAAGTTTTGGCGGCAAGTGCATCGATGTACTCACCGGATTTAAATATATCGGAGGATTGATCGGCGTTTGGGAAAAGGCATTTGATGGATATCAATATCTATTCGGCGGCGAAGAGTCGTACGGGTACCTTTTCGGCACATTTGTCCGCGATAAAGATGCGATCTCGTCTGCCTGCCTGATTGCGGAGATGGCCGCCTCTGCTAAGAAAGAAGGTCATACTCTCCCCGATCTCCTCTATCAGATCTATCGCGATTTTGGCATACACCGCGAGTCGCTCACCAACCTCGCCTTCACCGATAGCAAAGCAGGTATGGATGAGATGAATCTCCTCATGAAAACACTTCGAGAGACGCCGCCCACCCAAATCGGCGGCCAGCCTGTGGCCCTCCTCGAAGATTATCTGCATGGCCACGAGGGGCTTCCCCCTTCTGATGTACTCCGTTTTTGGCTCGCCGATGCAAGTAAACTCGTGATCCGCCCCTCCGGCACCGAGCCGAAAGTGAAGATCTATGCCGAAGTGGTGAAAAAAGGGGGCGAAGACCTCATGAAAGACATTGCGTCATGCGATGCGCGTCTCAAAAAACTCGTCGAGGCATTCCAACATGAAATTGGCCTACACAAGTAACCTGAAGAATCTGGAATTTGACAAGGAGGCTCCTCAAAATTCTTGTTTGGAGCGATTGACATTGCCGTCAGGCAAGGCAAGAGTGAAAACATGAATTTTGAAAGAGAGCCGACGCTGTCAAAAACCGATTCTTCGGGTTATTTGTGTATGATCACGGGCGCTAGTTCAGGTCTCGGTCTAGAACTATGCAAGATTGCCGCCACAAATGGATACGCTCTCCTCGTCACCGGTCGGAAAGACTTACCGCCAGCACTTGTTGCTCTCAAAGCCGATCTCGTTCATGAAAGGGGCAAAGTGCTCGATCTGATCCGGAAACACGCTCCCGATCTCGTCATCAATTGCGCAGGCTTTGGCCAGTATGGCCCCGCGCTCAATCACAGCCTGGACATCCTCGAAGTCAATGCGAATGCCGCCATAGAAATCACCATCGAGGCGGCGCGCGCAATGGTTGTGAAGAAAAAACCGGGAGTGATTCTCAATATCTCCTCAGCCGCTGGCTGCATACCCATGCCCTACATGGCCCTCTATGGTGCGGCAAAGGCCGCGCTCAACTCCTTTTCACAAAGTTTTGATGCCGAAATGCGGAGTTCTGGGATACGGATCCTCGTCTCGCTGCCAGGCCCCATCAACACCCCCTTTGCCGAACGGGCCTCCAACGGAAAATACAAAGAGACCAAGGCTTTAACCAAGGAATACGCGGCAAAGCGAATATGGCGGCAAATTGAGAAGAAAAAGCCCTATCAAGTAATCGACTGGAAGATCAAGATAAGTGTATTCATAGCAAAATTATTCCCAAGAACCTCAGAGAAGGTCATCATGAACAGGTTAGCGAAAAGATAATTCATCTTCGAGCCACTTGAGATAAGCAGGATTAGCCAGAACAACTGGAATGGCTGAAATTTCTGGAACCTGATAACTGCTTTCTTTAATCATGTAGTCACGAACCTGGTTGAAAAACTCTATTTTTGTCTTCAAAAGAACCTTGACCTCTTTAGATTCTTCGATCTCCCCTTCCCATCTGTAAATCGATTCAACAGCGGGTAGAAACGATCCGCAAGCATTGAAGCGCTTTTCAAGTATACTGCGCTCGGCTTGAAACTTTGATTTTGAGCCGCGCGAAAACTCGCTATAATCGACGATCGTAAACTGGTCAATA
>JANPFC010000131.1:0-11723 GCA_031423235.1 Chlamydiota bacterium
TGGAATTTTGAACGCGCCAAAACCGCTATAATCGACGATCGTAAACTGGTTCATATTTCTAATATTGACCAGTTTACGATCGTCGATTCTAGCGAGTTTTCGCGCGGCTCAAAATCAAAGTTTCAGGCCGAGCGCAGTATAATAGTGGGGTGATTGACGCTGACATAAAAACTCCATTAAAATTAATTTTGGGTGGAGAGTTTATAATATTTCTGCATAAAACACCACGCTTAGAGACTGTGATCGAATTTACTGCCATAGCAGTAAATATAACTGAATTCTCACGAATTCTGTAGCCTTAAATTGAAAAATCGGCTAATTTACTGTTAAAGCGGTAAATAAATGGGAACATCTGAGAGAGAGTGTTTGCAGATTGGAACTATGATTCGGTTCCATCGAAAAAAAGCCCGCATGACGCAAGCGGAGCTAGCGAAGTTTGCCGAAGTTGGGAAAACTGTCATTTTCGATATCGAAAAAGGGAAATCAACGATCAAACTCTCAACTCTTTTGCGCGTACTGCACGTAATGAATATCCGTCTTGAATTTAAGGGACCTTTAATGGAGCTATACCAGAGTGAGAAGAGCTAAGGTGTTTGTCGATGGCGGATATGCGGGGGATCTTATTGAGGTCAAAAAAGGCTTGGAGTATGAGTTCGTATATTCCAATCTCTATCTAGGCTCATCAGTATCTCTGACTATGCCTTTATCTCAAAAAGCCTATCGATTTACATGCTTCCCTCCCTTTTTTGAGGGCCTTTTGCCCGAGGGGCCGATGCTTGAGGCGTTACTGAGAAAAGCTAAGATCGATGCAAACGATTTATTCGAACAGTTGATGCGGGTAGGCGGCGATATGGTGGGCAATGTTACCGTTGAGAGGGAGCCTTGAAGCGCTGTCCAATCACCTATCTGCCTTGCGGCAATGAAGATTATTCCACTGAAGGAATCTCTTTTCTTTCTGGAAAAACCAATAGGGTCTCTCCATTTCCCTATGCCCAAGGCGCACAGTTAGAACTGGCCCTTGAGTTTGCTGACAAACTCTCGATCCAAGGAGTGCAGCCAAAATTAAGCGCAAAATTTGATGATGAGACTGCAAGTTTCAAGCCCGTACAACGCGATGGCACCTACATCCTAAAGCTACAGCATAGGACATTCCAAGAAGTTCCCCAAAACGAGGACCTTACAATGCATTTGGCCTCAATGGCTGGAATCGAAGTACCGTTTCATGGAATGATTTATGCAGTGGACCGGTCGCTTCTCTATTTCATTCAACGGTTCGATCGTCAAAAGAAAAGTGCGGCTCAAAATTTAAGCACACTTGTTCCATCAAAGAAAAAGAGAGCCATTCTACACAAAATTTCTGTCGAAGATTTTGCTCAGATCGCCAGCCTTTCGCGGGATACGAAGTATGATTTCAGCATGGAAAAAATCATTCCCTTGATCGAACAATATTGCACCTTTCCCCTTGCTGAGAAAAAGCGTCTTTTTCAGCGGGTATTTTTTTCGTTTTTGATTGGAAACGAGGATATGCATCTAAAGAATTTCTCCCTCATCCGCCATGCAGAACTCACCGAACTTTCTCCCGCATACGATCTCGTCAACTCCTCGATCATCGTCAAATCCAAAGAAGAACTAGCGCTCCCCCTCAGAGGCAAAAAATCAAATCTATCGCGTGATGATTTATGCGATTATTATGGAAGGGAAAGACTTGGTCTTCCCTCTTCGGTCATTCAAGACGTGATTGCTCAAATTGAGGCGGCGATTCCGGCCTGGATCGAAAAAATTGGTTATAGCTTTCTTTCTGTGGAAAAAAAACAGGCTTATCTCCAACTGCTAAAAAGCCGTTGTCAAAGAGCCGGTTTTTAAAAAAACTTCTCCTCGACCGCGAGAGCCAGGATTTAAGTATACAGACTACTAGGCAAAAGTTAAAATACGTGCCTATGTATAAAGCGATTATTGCCTATGACGGAACCCGCTATTTCGGGTGGCAGAAAACAGTTACTGGCCCGAGCATCCAAGAAGAGCTGGAAAATGCGATCCGGCAGATCACAGGCGAACTAGCCACCCCAGAGGCGGCTAGCCGGACCGATCGAGGCGTCCACGCCGAGGGACAGGTGATCCAATTCGCCCTTCAAAAACAAGTTGAGCATCAGCGGCTACTTAGAGGGCTCAATGCTGTTTTGCCAACCGATATCCGGGTCCTAGAGCTCGCGCCGCAGGAATTCCACCCAACCCTAGATGCCGTTGGGAAAGAATACCGGTACCGGATTTGCCAAGATCCAGTCCAAGACCCAACCCTCCGCCTCTATTCCTGGCACATCCCCCACGGCCTCGACAGGGCCAAAATGGAGCTGGCAGCCAAAGATTTGATTGGCACGTACGACTTCACGGCCTTTGCTAACGAGGGGGAAAAGAATCCGATTTGCACGATTGAATCGATTGAGTTCGACGGGATCTTTCGAATTCGGGGAGACCGCTTCTTATACAAGATGGTGCGCAACCTGGTCGGAACCCTTATTTACGTGGGGAGAACCAAGCTTGCAGCCGATTCTATCCCAGCAATTTTAGCCTCAAAAGACCGGAAAAATGCGGGCATTACCGCGCCGGCGCACGGCTTATATTTACACCAAGTCTTCTACCAGTTAAAATAATGGAATGATTAGTAGAAATGACCCCTGTTGGTGCGGGAGCGGGCAAAAATGGAAGAAATGCCATTACCCCAAACTCCCCGTTGGCCCAGAACTTGCAAAGCAGTACCTTCTCGAGTATGGAATTGTTCTGAAAACGCCCGATCAAATCGACAAAATCAGACACGCTTGCCAAGTGACTGCAGAGATCCTCGACAAACTCTGTAAAGCCGCTAAAGCGGGAGTCACTACTTTGGATCTCGACGAGCTCTCCCGCAAACTCCATAAAGAGGCAGGAGCCACCCCTGCGCCTCTAGGCTACGGATCTCCACCCTATCCGAAGACGATCTGCACCTCGATCAATGAAGTGATCTGCCACGGCATACCTGATAAACGGCCTCTCCAAGAAGGGGACATCGTCAATATCGACGTCTCTTGTATTGTGGACGGCTTTTTCGGCGACTGTAGCCGGATGGTAGCCATCGGCAAAATTTCTGAGGAAAAAGAGCGGGTGATGAACGTCTCGCTCCAATCGCTTAACCTCGCGATCAAAGTATGTAAACCAGGTAACGAAGTATGGCATATTGGCAAAGCAATTGAAGATTATGCCCGCTCCAAACAATGCTCTGTCGTCAACCAATTCGTCGGCCACGGAGTCGGCATCGCATTCCACGAGCCTCCAGAAATTCCCCACCACTACAACGACATGCAGATTCCATTTGCTCCGGGCATGATCTTCACGATTGAGCCGATGATCAACGCCGGCGTCCGAGACGGAATTCTCGATCCAAAAGATGGATGGACTGTCCGCACTAAAGACGGCAAAGCGACCGCGCAATGGGAACATACAATCCTCATTACTGAAACCGGCCACGAAATCCTTACCATTCGAGATTGGTGAAAGCAAAAAGCCTTCTTCTGATCCTGATATGCGCCCTTTGCTGGGGTCCCTCCTATCTATTCATCAAAATGGGACTTACCGGCATTCAGCCTGTGACCCTCGCCTTTCTAAGAATTGCAATTGGCGGCGCCATTCTCTACGCGATCAGCCGTTTTCAAAAGCAGCCGACACTCCCCTGGAAAAAATACTGGAAGCACTTTCTCATTCTCGGGGTCACATTCAACGCGCTCCCCTTTTTTTTATTCGGCCTTGCCGAAGTTTACATCACGAGCTCTCTTGCGGGAATACTGAATAGCTTCACCTTGATTTTCACAGCCATCCTCTCCCACTATTTTGGATCTAAAGAGCCCTTCACAAAAAACAAGATCTTCGGAATTACAATAGGAATTATCGGCCTTGCAATTGTCTACATCCCACTCGTCTTTCAAGAAGGCGTCGGAAGTGATTTTGGAGCGCTGCTTGTGATCCTTGCCTGTTTAAGCTATGCGAGCGGCACTATCTATGCAAAATCTTCCCTCAGGCAAAATGTTCCAGCCATTTCCATCCTTGTTGGACAACTGGCCATGGCAGGGTTGATACTCATCCCCCTATCTCTTTTCATCGACCACCCCTTTTCTCACCCACTGCCAAGCCTCACCGCCATGTGTGGAGCATTAGGACTTGGTGTCTTTGGAACGGCTGCTGGCTTTTACTTTTACTACAAGGCGATCCATCTAGCAGGAGCCACATACGCCTCCTTCTCAGTTCTTCTCGTGCCTATTCTAGCAATGGTATTAGGCGCCTATTTTCTCGATGAAACCCTCACCTGGAACCTCTATGCGGGAACAGCATTGATTCTGATCGGCGTCGCCGCAATCAACCCCGTCTTCAACAAATAGCTTTTCTGCACCCCCCCCAAATATCCAGTTTTTTACGTACAACAATAAATCCTTAACAAGCTATTAACATAAGATATCTAATATACTTTTATACCAAAATAAAGTATAATCTTCAGCAACCAATATATAATAAGGATATCACATGTCTTCAACTAATCGATTTTATCCGTTGGAAATTTTAGACCCGCACTATTTCTACTCAATGACTCCGGCGCAAAGATCGAAATTAAGAGCAGCAACACCCGTGGCCACCGATAAATTTCGCCCGATCACTCCTGATGCCTCATGTCCTAGACCGATTGGAAGGCGTTGCGTATCCATACAAAGAGGCTTCGCCTCCGTCCCAAAGGGAGGAATTCAGGTTGTCCTAAGTCCAAATAAGCACGAACAGCTCCTTCGGATACTCGATACCCCTGAAATTGAGATGCTGAAAGGGAACGCATTGGAATTAGAAAGGCTTCTCTCGAGAGAAGGGGGATTAATAAACCAAGATAGCGAGATGGCGGCAATTAAGGCAGATCCAAAGCTGAACATGTACTACACCAACTTCACAAGGCTTCTTACCGGTTCTTGGCTCGCTTGCCACACAGTGGATACCAAGCTTGTCAAAGGGGTCGATCCGCTTTGCTGCGAAGTGTTAAAAACCGCAGGCTCTATGTGCTCCCTCATTCAGCCCGCAACCGCAATTGTTAGCTTTGTCCTTTCGCAAGTAGCTGAAAGAGACAGAGCGGATTTTGTAAGGCGCATCGCCACCCGATTCCCAACGCTTCAGTCAGCATTCGATCAACTCGATACATTGGCGCGCCAATTGACCTTTGCAAGGAAAGAAACGATCCAAAACTTAAAAGAAGCAGACGGTTTTAAGAGTATGTATTATCAGGCTGCAGCGTTCATTAACGCGGATGACATGTACCGTTCGGCCATTACGCGCCAAGCTAAAGATGATTGCGAGGCTCTCCTAAAAACAATTTACGAAAGCGGTGAAAGCGCAGATAAACTAACGAATGGCGATATGATCTTTGCGGTAACTGGCCGAAAACCGGCCCCGCCGATTCCTCCCCGGCCCAAGACAAATGCAACTCATTTACTGACAGACAATAAAGCGGCTCCCCTACCCCGATCGAATTTAGCGGCGCTGCAGCAAAAAGTCGATGAGCACGACGCAACCATCAGAAAATTGCTTCCCCCATCAGGATGGAATGTGCATGTAGGCGGTGGCCAAATGCAGGTGCTCCTCCCGAGACCCGACAAACACACAGCTACAGAGCATCAAGTCATTTTAGAACAAAGAGTGAATGAACAAAATATGGAGCTGGCCGCTTTGAAAGAACAATTAGCCCTTCTGCAGAATCAGGTGGATAACCCAAATAAGAACCAACCCGTTAACGGCTGCTGCATTCTAGTCTAACAGATTGATCTTGTACCACTTTTCGGGGTCTTTCTTAAGAGCCTCGATCATGATGGGAAGAGTCTTTTCTAGCGAGTGCTTCGGCGCCCAGCCCAAAAGTTTTTTAGCCTTGCTAATATCCATTTCATAATGGTCGTCGGCGAGGTCAATCATCCATGGACGAATGAACGGTTTCTTTTTGAATGCAAATAGACACTGCACCCAGGCACCCAATTTAGCGATCTTTTTGGGAACTCTAAAAGTTCTAATCTCCCTATTGAAAAGGAGGCGGGATATAGTTCTTTGGAGCTTATTGTAACTCAACGTTTTCGGCTCGCCGATTAAGAGGGGCGTTTCCTTGGGAAGCTCTTTCCGTTTTTCTACAGCGAGGGCTATTGCATCAATGACATCATCCATATGGACAAAAGCTGCGCCATGATTGATATCGCCAGAAAAAAGGCGCGCTTCCAGCTGCTTTTCATAAATCCGCTGGATCTGATGGCTGATCGGGATCGAATGGCATTGATTGTCATAAACACCTGCTATCCGCAAGAGCACAGAAGGGATATCTCCCCGTTTTTCATGAATCAGCTCTTCTGTCTGCACTTTGGAAAGGGGGTAGTCCCAAGTAGGCGCGATCGGAGATTCCTCCGTAATGGGCTTTCCCGGCGCTGTAGGCGCGTGGATAAGCATCGTGCTTGTGAAGAGAAACTGCTCAACCTCAAACCGTTTTAGACAGTCTAAAAGCCTTTCTGTCCCCTTCACCGTGATCTCTTGGTATTTGGGCGATGACTTTTCTGAAAAGCTATAATAGGCGGCGAGGTGAATCACCGAAGCAATGGAGGTCCCATACCGACTCTGGATCTGATCGAAGGCATGCTTGACACTTTCATCGGAAGCAAGATTGACTTGGATGAGGTCGTCTTGGCCAGGCAGCGGGCACGACAAGAGGTCAAAACCGACAACTGTATACTTTGCATTCAGGCGCTTAACGACTTCCGTCCCAATCCTGCCGCAAGATCCAGTGACAATTATTAATTCTTTCTTCATCTACTCACATTAAAAAAGGAGTTCTTGATCAGGAGAAGCCCGTTGCGTCTTCAGTTTTTTTTTTCGCTTTGCAGCGTCTGTTGGAGTGTCTGTCAGTATGCTAATCAACTCTTGGAGCTCTTGGTTTTCATCCTCCAGAGCTGAGACCTGCGCGCTTAAGTTCTCCAACTCAAGCTCCACTTCTTTTGGAAGAGGATTGAGTTCGAGGGCCGCTTTCTCCATTTTGAGTCTTTGGAGTTCAGTGTCTGCCTTAAAGTAGACAGAGCGTGTTTCGTGAAGGATCTGATTCTTCTCGTCAAACTGCTTCTTGAGCTGCTTGAATAACGGCTCAATCTGAGACAGGTGGAGCATTTTTTCCTGAGCAAATTTGAGCTGCTCGACGATGTGCGGATCGGTCTGGACGATGATTTCTGGTTCGCGTACAGCCGGTTTTTTCTGTAAGAGGGCAATCTCTTCCAGCGCGGCTTGAAGCCTTTCTCTCAGGAAATTACGTTCTGTTTGGATCTCGCCCAGCTTGAGGAGATGCTCGCGTGCGCGGTTGGCTTCAAGACCCGATTTTTCGAATTCAATTTCGAGCGTTTGGATCCGATTGCGGGCTGCCGCCAACGCCTCTTCAAGAGGCTCAGCCACTCTTTTCAATTCTTTGTGAACCGACAAGAGCTGTTCTTGAAGGGACGACGCTTCCTGATCTGCATCTTTGGCCTTCAACCTCTCTCTGTAATGGAGGCGGGCTAATGTTTCGTTAATTAGATGGGTCTGTTCTTTGTCGTAGCGGGCTTGGTTGAGTTCTTTCAGTAGTTCAGCATTTTGGAGGACAAGAGCGTCGCTGTTTTTTAGCCGAGCGAGCTCTTTTTCAGTAGATTCATACTCTCCGCGGAGTAGCACCATCTGCCGCTCTGTATCATGGAGCGTTCCGGCGATCGATTCGCATTCTTTGATATGGCGGGCGGTTGTTTTCCGTAAGACCTCATTCAGAATCAATATAGAAGAGTGTTCCGTCTGGACATCTTCTAATTCTTTTTGGAGCGTTGAGACCTTCTCTTGAAAGACAATTTGATGCTCTTGCCCAGACTGCTGCACCTTAGCAAGCTCTTCTTCGATATTGTCTAAAGCCGCTTTCCGAGTCTCGATTTGCGAGTGGAGCGACTCGATCCATGCCGATCCCTGCTCAAAGGCCAACGCAGTAATGAAAAACGCGCAGCCAATAGATCCTTCAATTCCGAGATACCAGAGATGATCCGAGATGAAAAAGGCATGCTTAATCACGCCAGCAAGACCTAAAAGTACAAGCGAATAGCAGCAACCCCGAACTTGCAATCTAGCAGACAGGAAGAGGCCCGCTGCAGCTACAAACAGGAGATCAAACGGGATGGCTGTTTTAACAGCGAGAGATACCGTGAAGAGGAGGGAAATCGGCCCCCATATTGACGGCTCTTTTTGCAAAAATCGGACAGCTCGCTCTATCATAGTAATTCTAATGCCCTTCCAACAGTCAGAAACCCTTTTTCAAACCGGCTGAATTGAAAATGCTCATTTGGAGCATGAATGTCATCAGTCGCAAGGCCATAGCCCATTCCGACCACATCAACGCCCAAAGTTTTCACCATCGCCGCAACAATCGGAATCGATCCGCCTGACAAAATGTTCTTGCATGGTCTGCCGGTCACTTCAGCGGCTGCCAGTGCGATCGCTTTCGCGAGGTCAGAATCGGGCGTTCCCCGATAAGCCGCTTCGCCGCCAAGATTCGTAATCTGGATTTTCATTCCAGGTTCTACATGTTTTTTCAAAAATGAGGAAACCTGTTCGAAAATTTTATGGGGATTTTGGTTTGGGACCAGACGGCAGGAGATCTTTGCAGTTGCGTGAGCTGGTATCACAGTCTTAAAACCTGTTCCCGTATATCCCCCCGTCATCCCGTTGATCTCAAAAGTCGGTCTGAGCCCATTGTTATCGGCCAGTGTCCGCTCCCTTTCTCCGCCTATCGCATCTATCCCAAATTCTTTGCTATAACTTTCTTTTTCGTAGCGAAAACTAAAGAGACGCCGATCTTCTTCGCTCACTTCAACGACATCGTCGTAAAATCCTGGAATTTGAATCCGCCCATTTTTATCCCACACTTTAGAAAGGAGTTCAGCCATCGCCCGATTTGGGTTATAAGCCATCCCGCCATGCAATCCAGAGTGCATATCGCTCTTTGATCCAGTCAAAGTCAGCTCGAAAGCGACAAGGCCCCTGGCGCCCAAAGTAAGTGCCGGAGTCTGTTCATCGAATTGATCGAAGTCGATCACTAAAAGCGTATCGGCCTTCAGCTTTTCTTTCAGTTTGGGAAGCGATTTGGAAAGTCCAAGGCTCGCCGACTCCTCTTCCCCCTCAATGCAGAACTTCAGATTGACTGGCAGTTCCTTGCCCAAATCTTTCCACGCTCTGAGGGCCGTCACCGCATAAAAAATCTGCCCCTTGTCGTCGACAGCGCCGCGCGCATAGATTTTCCCATTCCGCTCAGTTGGCTCGAATGGGTCGCTATCCCAAAGCTCAATTGGATCCACCGGCTGGACATCGTAATGGCCGTACATCAAAATCGTCGGCGCATTGGGGCCTGCCCGCATATCCTCCGCGTAAACGATCGGATACCCTTCGGTTTCAATTACCTCGGCGATCATTGCCGTGTTCTTAGCGATGTAATTCTTTAGCCAATCGGCGCAAATACGCACATCTTTAGCAAAAGCGGGATCGGTGCTAATCGATTTAAAACGCAAAAAATGGAAGTAGTCCTCACGCACCTCTATGCGTGATTTATCCATCCATTTCCTCAAAAGCTCAAGGCAAGACATGATCAGAACACCATTTTATCAGGCGATCATAAAAAAACCGGGAGAGAAAGTCACTTAGATTCTCGCCGGTTGAAACGATCGTCGAAAACTTGACTCGCATTTTCAACAAGAAATGCGGCTAAATCAATATCTCCGTCGTAGTTCATCTCAACTTCCATCTTGCCATCAGCGCTAGGCTCCGTACACGTGATCAACACGTAACAGGCACACTTTGCGCCGAGCGCTTTCTTTATCTCTTTCTCAGCTTTGACGATATTGCTCATCCAAATTTCTCTTTGTCAAACACTTCTGTTATTTATACCGAATAGATGACAGAAAATAAAATTTCGTGCAATCGAAATTCGGGAATCGTCTAAAATAACCACAACGAGGTTCCCTATGGCAAAGCGCATTTTTTTATTTTTGGTTTTGAATTTTCTTGTCGTGCTCATGATTTCTATCATCATGAATATCTTCAACATACAACCCTACATCCAAGCTTATGGACTCGATTATAAATCGCTCCTCACCTTCTGCTTCATTTGGGGCATGGGCGGCGCATTCATATCTCTTGCCCTATCCCGCGTGATGGCGAAATGGATGATGGGCGTGAAAGTGATCGACCCGCACACAAAAGATCCCGATGAACGCCACCTCCTTGAAACCGTTCACCGCCTCGCGCGCAAAGCAGATCTTTCCACCATGCCGGAAGTGGGTATCTACAGATCCAACGAAGTGAATGCATTTGCAACAGGGCCTACACGCAGCCGCGCGCTCGTCGCCGTTTCAACAGGGCTCCTCAGCCGGATGAAGCAAAGTGAAATGGAAGGTGTAATCGGCCATGAAATTACCCACATTTCAAATGGCGATATGGTCACCATGACGCTTCTACAAGGCGTAGTGAACGCATTTGTGATGTTCCTTGCCCGCGTTCTTGCCTACGTCATATCAGGACTTGGCCGGAACCGGCAAAATTCTGGAGGCCTATCGATGAGCTACATCCTCCTCGTCTATCTCTTCGAAGTGATTTTCATGATCCTTGGCTCGATTGTTGTCGCCGCCTATTCCCGTTATCGTGAATACCGCGCAGATGCAGGGGGCGCCCGCCTTGCCGGCAAAGAAGCGATGATCTCATCGCTCCAAACGCTTCGCGTGCTCCAAGAGATCAAAGACCCGCATGAGAACCCTGCGATGGCCGCCTTCAAGATCTCCCATCCGATGAAGAAGGGGCTCCTCAGCCTATTTGCAAGCCATCCGCCGCTGGAAGCCCGCATAGAAAGACTGCAGCTGATGCACCTCAGAACTTAGAAAAGCACTATATTCCCATTTCCGTTATAATCGCCCCCATGAAAACGGTTGTTGTAGGGATGTCTGGAGGGGTCGATTCGTCGGTATCGGCCCTCATATTAAAAAATCAGGGTTACAACGTCATCGGCCTCTTCATGAAAAACTGGGAGGAAGAGGGCCCCTGCCAAGCCACCCAGGAATACGAAGACGTCGTCCGGGTTTGTGAGAAGCTCCAAATCCCCTATTACAGCGTCAATTTCGTCGAAGAGTACCGCGAGCAGGTATTCGCCCAATTCCTCGCAGACTACAAAGCGGGCCTCACCCCCAACCCCGACATCCTCTGCAACCGCGAGATCAAATTCAAAGTTTTCCTAGAAAAAGCCCTCGCCCTCGGCGCTGACTTCCTCGCAACAGGCCACTACTGCCGGCTCGACTCCGAATCGCGCCTCCTCAAAGGGACCGACCCAGATAAAGACCAAAGTTATTTTTTACACGCAGTCAAACAAGAGGCCTTCCGCAAAGTCCTCTTCCCCATCGGCCACATGCATAAAAAAGACCTGCGCTCGCTCGCCCGCGAGCACAACCTCGCCACTGCAGAAAAGAAAGACAGCACCGGCATCTGCTTCATCGTCATACGCGATTTCAGCCCCTTCCTAACGCAATACATCGGCATACAGCCTGGCAATTTTGAAACCCCCGACGGAGAAGTAGTGGGCCGCCATGATGGAGCTGCGCTCTATACAATCGGACAGAGAAAAGGGATGGGCCTTGGAGGCGAAGGAGACG
>JANPFC010000132.1:0-8912 GCA_031423235.1 Chlamydiota bacterium
GCCCCCATAGGCCTCAATCTAACTTACTGTAAATTGCTGGATATTAGTCGATTAATCGTATGATTGCTCGCTGCTGAAGCTCAGGAAAAAATTCACAGAGTTGCACAGAGATAGATTAAAGTTACACAGAGAATAACCCAGAAAATAATATTTTTCCCTCTGTGCAACTCCTTCTTCTCTCCGTGTAACTCTGTGATTTTCCTTTCTTAGGTTGAGGCCTATGGGGGATGCCCCATACCCCAAATCCTGTAAGCTTTGTTTCGCGCATCCTGTAAAATGTATATGAAAAACGTAGAGCTATCTTGGATCGAGCTTTGCGTAAATAGCATGCCCAACAGGGGCAAATGTCTTAAGGCATTGTTTGACGATCATACGGAACGGATTTTCGTCTTTCCTCTGCATTCCAAGGCCGTCTGTATCTACTTCATCGTGCGGCATGAGATCGAAATAAACTACTCTTGGCTCCTGCGAAATATTTTTATTAATATCCAACACATCAACCATTTCGTAGCCAACGTTCGCCCTTTGCAAATCAACCGCAATCCCACGCTCGTAAACGACCTTCATCATCCGTTTCAACTGATCGTAAAGGGGCGATGCAACCGGAGTCGATTCATGGGGAGGAAACCGATTTTCCACGTACTCTCGAAGATGATATTTATGAGTTACATGCTTTGAAACAAACCGGAGAAGATCTTGATCGCGAGTGACTTTATGCGGATTGGCAAAAATCGCCTTGAATTCAGCCATATGGATGAACGGTTCGAGATCATAGTGCAATGCAATAGGGAAACCAATAGATCTCAGTTGAGCATATTGGTAAAGTTCCTCTTTTACATAGGAAGAATTGGTGACCTCATCAACTTTATATACTCGTAGAGATTCATCAGGCATCCGAACCAGCCAAGCCGTTCCGTGCATCCCAGATCCAAGCTGTCTAATAGGAACTAACGTTATTTCAGATCGATCTATCCATTTCCGGATCGTAAAGGGCTCTCCCGCCGTAATAACTTCTTTTACTGCAGAAGAAGCCGCTTTGGCCTTCTTGGGTGCAGGAGGGCACACCGGCCCCATTTTTTGCGGCGAACCCGTATATCCCACTTCATTTACAAGCCCAAAATCATCGGGAGCCGGCCTACAATCGCAAACCTTTCCATCTTCTGGAAGAGGAGATGATGGCTCTTTATTTTTTTTACATTTCGGAGAAGAATCATCAAATGTACATTTGGATGCCCCGAATGAGAGGAAACGAGGGCTTGGCATTGGCGCCGCTAAAACAGGGAGAGCTGCCGAAGCAGTAAGAGCCGACGTTTCAGTCAGTGCGTCAGACACAGGTTCTCGAGGGGAAGTCTCAAATAAATTTCGGACTGGTCTGAAACGTACTGGGCTCGACATAAATTCTCATTTCTTTAAGTTTATGATCCACTTACTCTTACAGTTTCTCTCAGTTCTAGATAGCTGCCATCTTTTTCACCATTTTTGAATAAAAACGGCAATATTTTAAGAAGTTCAGCAATAACAAGAAATGAAATTAATTTGTTTGCAAACTATGCGACAACCACTTCTTTTGGATTTGTTTTAATGGACCACAACGGAAGCATGATGAGTGCGCCGAGGGCCCCGCAGATAAATAGCGACAGGAGATAGACATCCCATCCCCATCTCTGGGTGATAGCACCGAGAGGACCTCCTGCTGCTGCCGCGCCGAGGTAGGCAAAGCAGCCGACGAACCCGGTGGCAGTGGCTGTCGCATTTTTGTGCGACAGTTCCGCAGCAGCCATCCCAATCAGCATTTGCGGACCGAAAATGAAGAATCCGAATAGGAATATGAAAATCGAATCGAGCAGCGGCGAAGAATGGGTAAACATCTTGAAGGCCACAAGGAGTCCCAAAATGGCCACTGTGAAGAGGACGTTGATCGGGTTTCTCTTCCCCTTAAAAACGATATCCGAAGCCCAGCCAGCGGCCAAACTGCCGAATAAGCCGCCCCATTCAAACCAGAAAAGGCAGATACCCGCCTGCTTCATGGTGTAGTGCTTGACTTCGATGAAATAGACCATGCTCCAATCGTTGACAGCCGTCCGAATCACATAGATCAGAAAATAGGCGACAGCCAAGATCCAGATATATTTATTTTTAATGACGTATTCGAAGAGGAGCTCTTTAGTAGAGAGCGCCGGCTTCTCTTTGCGAGAGGCCCCATCTGGATAGTCGTTTCGGAACTTCTCAACAGGAGGCAGCCCAAGAGATTGAGGGGTATCCCGCAGCCGGTTCATCACAAAAAGGCCAGCCAAAATACAAATAACGCCGGGAACATACATCGCAAAACGCCAGCCGTAATATCCAGCGCAACCAGCGACGATGAGAGGAATGAGGGAGCCGCCGATATTGTGAGAGGTGTTCCATACGCTCCACCATCTGCCTCTTTCCGATTGAGAGTACCAATGGGTAAGCAGTTTGGCGCATCCGGGCCATCCCCAGCCCTGGAAAACTCCATTCAACCCCCAAAACACAGCAAACGCCCAGAAATAGGAGGACATTCCGAAGAGGATGTTGAAGACGCCAGTGAGAATCAGGCCGATCGACATGAAATAGCGGGGATTGGATTTATCGCCCAGCATGCCGCTTAAAAACTTGCTCGCCCCGTAAGTGATGTAGAGGATGCTGCCTAGTAGACCGAGTTCGAATTTACCGAGGCCCAATTCGCTCTGCATAACAGGCATTGCGAAGGTGAAACTTTTGCGGGTGAAATAGAAAAACGCATACCCTGCCCACATCGCATAAAACGTCCGAAGCCGCCAGTATTTATAATTTTTTTTTACCAGTTCGGGGTTTTGTATTTCATCGATGGGAGGAGCAGGTCTAAACACATCTAGCACGGACACAATGCCTCCAAGGCTATAAATTCCAAAAAGGATCAAAAGCAATTAGACTAATGCACCGATTCCCTTCTGTCAACAAAAAGGTCTTTTCACTAAAGTGAAGCGAGGAAGGTATTTTATGGGTTCCTATCAAAATCCGGTCGGCGGCCCCGACCCGTTCCGTTCCGACCGTATTGGAGACAGGCAGACCCCCGGGGATCAGCCTCCTGAGGAACCGCCCCCAAAAGGGAAGCAGGGAGTCGCCGCCCAGCTCCTCCAAATTCTTCAAAAAGCAGTCGACTTCTTTTTAGAAAAGCACGCCGACACCAAATCGACTGAAGTGGAAGCGCGGAAAAATCTCGCCGACCTAAAAAAATCGTTTGAAATACTTAAAAAAGAAGATCGGAGCCAAGACGTCGATTTCCTCAATGATCTATCAAAAATTTGGAACCAGGCCTTAGCAAACACACTCCATTTGGACGAGGCGGCATCGCTCCAATTCAAAGTTTTGGCTAAAAAAATTCTCCACTACCCTGAAAACCAGACCCACACCTTCGGCTATTACCTCACCGAATATGCAGGGCAAAAATGGGTCCCTTTTCCCTACATGGAGCTGGTTCAAAAGATCCATTCCGAACATGAGAAAAACCCCCCTTCCAGCCCGTTGACCGAATGGACACGGCTCATAGATGAAGTAATCGATCTCTTGGACGAGAATTAGAGCTTCCGTTATGCTATCCGCCTCATTGATGAGGAGATATGGCAATAACAGAAGCAACAATTCGAGTTCACTACGGTCATAAAAACAGGCTGATCGATGTAGAGTTCGGCGCGGGAAGAAATCGGGTCCCAGATGAATGTCTACGAATCTCCCTCTATGTGAAACCCCACTTTCAAATAGGGGCCATTTGTTCCGTGGTAAAAGAGCTTAGAGAGAAGATTCCGAATGTGGTGGTTAAAATAGCTCATGGGGTCACGGTTTTTCAGCGCGATAATCCCGAAAACGTCCACTTCGTGCCGATTGTTTTTCCCGTATAAATTCCGAATTATTGTATACTGCATAACCTATGCAACACCAAATTCCAAAAGGGACGTTTGATATATTGCCTTATGGCGCTGAGGAGAGCTGGCAGCTCTCTGATCTTTGGCAATATGTTGAAAAGATCATTCGAGACATCTCCACCGAGTATGGCTACCGCGAGATCCGCACTCCGATTTACGAGATGACAGGCCTCTTCGACAGAGGCGTTGGCGAGACATCCGATATCGTGACCAAAGAAATGTTCACCTTCCAAGACAAAGGGGGCAGGTCAGTCACCCTCCGGCCTGAAGGGACCTCGTCTGTCATGCGCGCATTCATCGAAAATCGGCTAGCTAACCTTGGAAATCCCCATAAATTTTTCTATATCGGCCCCATGTTCCGCTATGAGCGCCCCCAATCGGGACGGTATCGGCAGCACCACCAATTTGGGATTGAGGCGATCGGTAACGCAAGCCCCGAGCAGGACGCTGAGGTGATCGATCTTCTATGCGAGCTCTATCGAAGACTCGGCATCAAAAATCTCAAAGTCCACGTCAATAGCGTAGGCGACCTCGAATCGCGCGCGAACTTTAAAGAAGCTCTTCTCAACTATTTGCAGCCCCATTTTAAAGAGCTCTCCGAGGATAGCAAGACCCGTTTTGAAAAAAACCCGCTACGCATTCTCGATTCAAAGGACCCGAAAGACAAAGAGATTGTCAAAGGGGCCCCCTCAATCTTAAAACACCTCTCCGAAAACGCTCGCAGCCACTTTGATACCCTTTGCAAATGCCTAGATCAGATTGGAGTCCCTTATGAGATCGACGACAAAATCGTCCGCGGACTCGATTACTACAACAAAACAGTTTTTGAAGTATTAGCAGGAGACCTTGGCGCGCAAAATACCATTGGAGCTGGCGGAAGATTCGACGGACTCATCTCCACAATTGGCGGACCAGATCTTCCAGCAGTTGGCTTTGCCACAGGACTAGAACGGGTCCTCCAGGTGATGATCGCCCAAAAAATCCCCATTCCGAAACCGAAGAGACCCATCGTCTATTTCATCCCCATGGGCGATGAGGCGAAAGCCAAGTGCTTCGAGCTCGCAACCGAATGCCGCCACCACCATATTGGCGCCGATATCGAACTCAGTGCAAAAAAAATGCAAGTGTCCATTCAGAACGCGATCCGGGCTGAAGCTCCCTACTGCGCCATCATCGGCTCTGACGAACTTGAAAAGGGATTTGTGCAGCTCAAGAATTTAGAAACTCGCGAACAGCGGGAAGTGAAATTTGCAGACCTGCTCAACACGCTCAAGGAGTTATCCAATGCTTAAGGCTATTTTGCTTTTATCTTTGCCCTTTCTTGGATTTTCTGAAGAACTCGACGTCTCTAAAATATCAGAGGCAATGGGCCATATGATCGGGAAAAACCTCGACGCTCTCGGACTTGATTTCGACCTCGACGCCATCGTGAAGGGACTTAAAGAAGAATCTGAAGGGAAATCTTCGCCGCTCAACGAAGATGAGTGCGTCCAAGCCATCGCCACGCTTCAAGAAGAGAAGATGACCACTACAACCGAACAACAACTCGAAAATGCCGATGCAGTATCCAACGGCGACCTAATAAATGATGAAAATAATTCTTTTCCAGCCTCAGATTCCGCAAAACACCGGTAATGTCGTCCGCACCTGCTCTGTCACAGGAAGCAGCCTAGTCCTTGTCCATCCCCTTGGGTTTAGCACGAATAGCCGCTGGCTAAAGCGTGCTGGGCTCGACTACTGGGAAGGAGTCAACGTAGAAGAGATCCAAGATCTAGACGACTATCTTGAAAAGACAGACGCCCCCATTTTTTTCTTCTCGAGCAAAGCCAAGCAAACCTACACCGAAGCCCGCTATGAGCCCAATTCGATCCTGATTTTCGGCTCAGAAACAACAGGCCTTCCTCCCCTCTTTTTTGAGAAATATGAAAAGCGGTTCTTCACTATTCCGATGATTGCACAAGCCCGCTGTCTCAATCTTGCTACAAGCGCCGGCATCGTCCTCTTTGAAGCCATAAGGCAAACTAATAGACAACCTTCTATTTCCCAACTATAGTCACAAATAAAAGGTTGTGCTTTGAAAATTCTCCTCACAGGCGCGAACGGCTACGTAGGAACTCGGCTCATGCTCAGGCTTTTGGAAGCTGGCCATGAGATCTATGCCCTAGTTAGAAGCCAAAAGCGGATCGAAGTCCCGTCCCGTTTTTCAAAACAGGTCCACATTGTCGAAGCGGATCTCTTGAATGTCGATTCACTTAAGAAAATCCCAGTTCAGATCGATGCCGCCTATTACCTCGTCCACTCGATGAGCTCATCAGCAGAAAAATTCACAGCTCTCGAATCGCAATCCGCCGAAAACTTTAAGGACAGGATCTCTCAAACAAAAGCCAAGCAGATCATCTACTTAAGCGGTCTTGTCAATGATGAACATCTATCCAAGCACCTCACATCAAGAAAAAACGTCGAAATGATTCTCAGGAAAGGGACCGTTCCAGTAACCACTCTGATGGCGGGGATCATCATTGGTTCAGGGAGCGCCTCTTTTGAAATCATGCGCGATTTGGTAGAAAAGCTCCCCATTATGATCGCACCTAAATGGGTCAAGAATCTTACGCAGCCAATCGCCATCCGCGACGTGCTCGACTATCTCGTCCTCGTATTAGGGCATCCGAAATGCATGGATGAGAGGTTTGAAATTGGGGGACCCGACATTTTAAGCTACAAGCAGCTCCTTTTAGAATTTGCCAAGATTCGGAAACTTAAAAGGAAGATCATTACCGTTCCCGTTCTAACGCCCAACCTCTCCTCCTATTGGCTCTACTTCGTGACAGCCGCTAGTTTTCCCCTGGCCCGCTCTCTCGTAGAAAGTTTGAAAAACAACGCCTTTTGCAAAGAGAATAAAATTCGGGAAATCTTCCCCAAACAACTCCTCAATTTCGAATCGGCAGTCCGCAGGGCGTTTGAGAGGCTGGAAGAAGACGCCGTCCCCTCAAGCTGGAAAGATGCGCTGGGAGATTCGGAGCTCAACGCAGATCTTTCCGTTTATCTCAAAGTGCCAAGGTTCGGAACCTATTCCAATACACAAATCGTCCCTTTTTCAAAACCGCCAAGCGAAGTGCAGAAGAATATTTGGTCAATTGGAGGCGATCGGGGATGGCTATACATGAACTGGGCCTGGAGGTTCAGGGGCTTTATAGACAAGCTCACTGGCGGCGTAGGACTTCGAAGAGGAAGGACTCATCCAACACGTTTAAAGATCGGGGATGCACTCGATTTTTGGAGGGTCCTCATCGCAGATGCAAAAAATGGAAGACTCCTTCTCTACGCCGAGATGAATCTTCCTGGGGAGGCCTGGCTAGAATTTAAGATTGAAGGGCAAACTTTGATCCAAACAGCCATTTTCCGTCCCCACGGTCTCTTGGGTAGGCTCTATTGGGTCCTTCTTTTCCCCTTTCATTGGTTTATTTTTCGAGGCATGGCCAAACAAATAACTCAAATCAATCTTTGAGAGAAATATCCTCGAATTCATCATCAGGAGCTTTTGGTTTTGGCGCCTCAGCCAGATCATTGAGCTGATTAGTCTCTGGCTCAACAGGCCCTAAGAAAGTTCCATAACCAAGCATTCTTGGGGGATCTTTCTCTACTTCAACCCAGCAGCAAGAAAACCAGGAGCAACATTTTTGGATGGGACTTGTCATAAATTATTTCTTTGAAAAGATGGAGATAAGCGCTGATAGTACCGCGCTGATGATCAACGAAGAAGTAATGGGCATATAAATCGTTAGCCCCTCCTTTTTAATGATCAGATCCCCTGGCAATTTGCCGATCCATTGAGCAAACGGCGGGAGCTCTACGCCGGCATGGATGACCAAGCCGGCAGCAATTACCAAAAAGATAGCTAATCCTAAAAAGTGACTCACATCGCCGATTTGATAAATTCTTTGACTGCATCAGCTGTGCGGAGGCCCACAAGGCGTCCCACCTCTTTACCGTTTTTAAAGAGGATCATCGTAGGAACCGAAGTGATCTGGAATTGAGCTGCGGTCTTCTGTTCATTATCGATATCGATCTTGCCGATTACAGCTTTCCCGCTCACGTCTTTTGCTACTTGCTCCAGCACAGGGGCGAGCGTTCTGCAAGGGCCGCACCAGTTTGCATGGAAATCTACGAGGGTGACCCCGTGTTTGATCTGGTTTTGGAATTCGCCATCAGTAAAATGTTTAATCAGCTCGGACATAGACACCCCTTTATTTTTGGTACGATTCAGTCTACAGGGATA
This sequence comes from Chlamydiota bacterium, assembly GCA_031423235.1. Classification (GTDB taxonomy): domain Bacteria; phylum Chlamydiota; class Chlamydiia; order Chlamydiales; family SM23-39; genus REEB52. Next base: position 8,200 of record JANPFC010000132.1, read on the forward strand.
AGATTTTTTTTCCAAATGACAAAGAATACTCAGTAAATCTATAATGACAGAACATTTATGCGGCCATGGCGGAACTGGCAGACGCGCTAGATTCAGGTTCTAGTTGGGGCAACTCGGTGAAGGTTCGACTCCTTTTGGCCGCATGTTTATTAATCGGAGGAAGTGTATGAGGTCTACTGCAATTGTAGCAAATGGCCAAATCGACTCCTCCGACATCCTCCGCACCCTCATCTTAGCCCATTCCCACATCATTGCCGTAGACGGCGGACTCAAACACTGCCACTCCATGGATATCAAGCCTGATCTGATCGTCGGGGATTTCGACTCCTGTCCCCCGGCGCTTCTAAAACAATACGAGAGCGTAAAGAAAATTACCCTTCAGAAAGAGAAGGACGAAACCGATCTTGAAGTTGCCATTCGCGAGGCGGGAGAACAAACGACCCTATATGCCGCATGGGGCCATCGGATCGATCATAGCTTGACAAATGCCTTATTGTTGACTCGACATCCAGGAATGAAAATGGAAACAGAAAGAGAGATCGTATTTGCCATCGACAAGAAGGTTCAGTTGAACTGTTTTGTAGGGCAGACGATATCGCTGATTCCGTTGAATGGGCCTGTATTGGGGATTGATACCCATGGATTGAAATGGGAATTGCAGGACAGAAGGCTCGATGTGAATTTCATAGGCATTTCAAACATATGCTTGAAAG
>JANPFC010000133.1:0-41392 GCA_031423235.1 Chlamydiota bacterium
CTTGAAGTTACCCACATTTTAAAAAATATTTAGTGTATATTCCTTCCCTCAAATTTTTCTGAGGGGGACCAAATGTTTAGAGAGCAATCATTCGAGTGGGTAGTAAAAACATGGGCTAATGTTAAACTTGGAGACAAAAGACGTAATCAAAGAACGATCAAATTGGCTCAGCACCTATTACAAAATCCGGCGGTTAGCCTGCCTCGAGCGACGTTATCATGGAGCAATCTTAAATCTGCATATCGTTTATTAAACGAAGAAGACGTTACCCACCAAGCTCTACAAGAAAATCATTGGGCTCAAGTGCTCGACCTCGCAAGAAATCAGAAAAATCCGGTTTTATTTATCCAAGATGGGAGCGTTCTCGATTATAGCGGTAGAGAAGCTATCTCAGGCCTAGGTCCAATAGGCAATCATGAAGGAGCGGGAATCAATCTACATAGTTGCCTAGTTGTATCATTAGGATCTCACACCCCTACCATTCTCGGTTTGGCGTATCAAACAGTTTGGGTGCGCCCAGAAAAAGCTAGGCGAGGTATAGAGAGCCGAACGCAAAGACGTAAAAGACCCACAGAGGCCGATATTTGGTCAAATTGGATTCCAGTAGCTGATTTAGGGCAAAAGAAAGATGCTCCACGAGTTTTTATTGGAGATCGTGGGAATGATATTTTTGAATTTGTCGATGTTTGCAAACAGAAAAAGTGGGATTGTCTCTATCGTGCCTGTCAAAACAGAGTGATTCACGTCAAAGGCAAAAAGCATTCTCTAATGCCATGGATTCGTTCTTTGGATGTCGGCGGTAAAAAAGAACACAGTTTACGCAGTCGTGATGGGAAACCTGCTCGAACAATTGAATTAAAAATCAGTTGGGGAGAAATGGAAATTCAACCACCTCAGATAGATAAAAATGCTAAAAGTCCGATTACAGCATGGTGTGTAAGATGTTGGAATGAGGAGGAAAATTTAGAGTGGATTTTAATCAGCACACTACCAGTTTTAGATTTTCAGTCAGCAGTTGAAAAAGCCCAATGGTATTCATACCGATGGATCATAGAGGAATACCATAAATGCCTTAAGACCGGATGTTCAATTGAAAAGAGGCATTTGCAATCTGCAGAGGGACTGATGGCCTTAGTGGGGATTTTGGGGATCATAGCTACAAAATTATTAGAGCTTAGGTCGATCAGTCGAGAAGCGGAAGAAATACAAGCGGGGGAACTGATTCCCGAAATATTTATACGAGTGTTAACGCGGAAACTGTGTCTAAAAGACAATTCCATAACGATTAAAGGATTTTGGAAATATGTTGCTCGTTTAGGGGGCTTTATTGGGCGAAAATCCGATGGGGATCCGGGTTGGCAGACCCTTTGGGGCGGATGGCTCCGGCTTTTAGATATGGCCTGGGCTGTAGAAAAATGTGGGTAACTTCAAGACCTAAAGGACCGGGATTTCCCGCTTGTCCGAGTTAAATGAGCAGCAAATTTTTTGAAAACAGAGCCAAGTCACTGAATATACAGTCAGAACATTCCATTTGTCGTGGAACAGGTCACTAAACGTCCGTTTTCCAATAAAATTTGAGTTATTTTGAATAGAGATCTATTTAAGACGGTTGAAATGCGGGGAAATGGGGACTTTGAAAATCAAAAAGTAGCGAAGCATGTTTTAGTGAAAGATCCAAATCAGTAGACTTGGATCATTTTTAATTTGACAGCCTTGCCCTTCAATGGATTTAAATCGATGAATTTGCGATAATTCCCCTCTATGTTTACGAAAGACGGTCTTTTTTGGTTTTGCGCGCTCGCAGGTTCCGGAATGTTCCTGATCCAATTCGTTTTGTTCTTTGTCGGCGCCGATGCCGAAGACGACAGCTCATCGCAGAACTTCAAATGGCTTTCCAAACAGGCGGTCACCGGCTTTCTCATGATGTTTGGCTGGGTTGGCCTCGCGTGCAAGAAAGAGCTGGGCTATTCCCCCCTCTACTCGACTGCAATTGCACTCGTTGCTGGAGCGATTTCCATGATCATCACTGCCGCAATCTTTAATATCGCACGCAAATTGCGCAGCACAGGCACTGTATTCCGCCTCCAAGACGCGATTGGCAAAGAAGCTTCTGTTTACCAAAGAATTCCGAAGGGCGGTTCTGGAAAAATTTCCCTCTCCCTTCACGATATGACTCACGAAATCGACGCTATCTCCCTGAATGGCGAAGAAGTTAACTCCTTCACTCAGGTTCAGATCATTAAAAAAGCTGACGAACGAACAGTTGTCGTCATCCCAATTAAATAGGTAAAATTATGGGCTTTGAAATTCCTTTTGTAACGACCTCAGTGGTGTTTTTCCTCCTCTTCATCTTCTCAACCGTATACTTCCTTGCGAAGCTTTACCGAAGGTGCCCTTCCAACAAAATCCTCGTAGTATACGGCCGTGTCGGTGGAAGCCGCACAGTGCAGTGCTACCATGGCGGCGGAACGTTTGTGTGGCCGCTCATTCAGGGCTGCGCATTCCTCGACCTGACCCCGCGCACCATCCACATCCCCCTCAAAGGCGCCCTTTCCCACCAAAACATCCGCGTCAACGTACCGAGCACCTTCACCGTAGCCGTGGGACTCACACCCGACGTCATGAACAATGCGGCAGTCCGCATGCTCGATCTTGATAATCGGGGCATCGAATCGATGGCGACCGAGATCATCATCGGCCAATTGCGCCTCACAGTAGCTGGCCTCCGCATCGAAGAGATCAACCAAGACCGCGAACGCTTTCTCGAGTCGATTAAGAAAAATATCGAACCGGAACTGCACAAAATCGGCCTCACGCTCCTCAACGTCAACATCACCGATATCACTGACGAGTCGGAATATATCGAGAGCATTGGGAAAAAGGCCTCCTCAACAGCGGTAAACCAAGCGAAAGTCGACGTCGCCGAGCAGGAAAAGCAAGGGGACATTGGGAAAGCGCTTGCAGAAAGAGACCGCCGTATTCTCGTCGCCTCCTACCATGCCGAAGCGATGAAAGGGGAAAACAGTTCTAAAGCGGAGATCGCCCTCACAAACGCCATGCTCGCAGAGAAAGAGGCGCAGGCCAGCCAAAGAAGCCAAGTGGCCAAACAGCAAGCGGAAACTGAGATCCAAAGAGCCCGCGCCTTTGCCCAAACACAGCTTCTTGAAGCAGAGCAAATTGTTCCTCAAGAGATCCAAAAGAAGAAAATCGAAATTGAAGCGGCAGCCGAGGCTCAAAGCCGAGTACTAAGAGCGCGCGGCGAAGCCGAAGCAATTCTCTCTATCAAACAAGCGGAAGCGGAAGGGATCCAAAAGCTCCTCGATGCGAAAGCAAAAGGGTACAAGCAGCTCTTTGAAGCATGCGGCGAAGATGCTAGAAGCGCCTCAACCATGCTCCTTATTGAGAAACTCGAAGAGATTGTCAAAATGCAGACTGAAGCGATCAAGAACATCAAGATCGACAAGATCACAGTGTGGGACAGCGGCAATCATGGCGGAGACCCAGAAAAAGGGAGTTCCACCTCCAACTTCATCAGCCAATTTGTGAAGGCATTGCCCTCATTGCACGACATCACCGCGATGGCAGGCCTAGAGCTTCCTCCTTATTTCGGCAAGATGGAAGGCAAGCCCAAAGAAGAGACCATCAAGATCAAATAATATAATGCTTCCACCTCAAAGGCACCCTTGAGGTGGAAGCGCTATACCGTTCGTGATTCAAGAATCGGTATATATACCCGCACATTCTCTATTGAAAAAAATTGATCTGGCGCAGTATAAACTTCGGCCCACATAACCGGAGAACCGACATGACTGCAATTCCTTCTAGACTCCCCACAATCTTCGAAGCACCAAATGAAAATTTGCAACAAATGACTGAATACAAAGCAAAACTGGCACAAGTCCGGAGCTACTTACTCCAATCAGCTCAATATATTGCGGGAAGCAAAATGGCTTCCCTCGTAGAAAAGGGGTTAGAGATCCTCGACAAAAAAGAAGAGGAACTTAACTTCAAAATCCGCGTACTCCGGATCATCAAACAAGTATACACAGAATGATTGAAAAATCGGGAATTGGACAAAGAGGCTCCCCAGATTTTTCGTTTGGAGCGAGTGGCCTTTGTCTCCGACAAAGGCCCGAGTGAAAACGGAAAATCCGGGGTAAAGCCGATGCGGGCCAAAACCGATTTTTCAGTCATGATGTGTATAAACCCTTGAATAGATCCCCTTTCTTGGAAAGGCGCCCCGGGACGGTTTTAATTGTGAAATCTTTTGGATCTAGTCCGTGCTTCACTTCATTCCAGGAAAGAGGAGTGGAAACTGGGGCGCCTCTAAACGCCCGAACTGAATAGGGGGCGGCGACCAGCTGTCCCTTAGCATTCTGCAATGTATCGATATAAACTTTTCTTTGCCGATTTTTCGGATTTCTCTCCAAAGAGGTGATTTTCGGCAGTTTTTCGCAAACGGCAAGGGCAATTTTCATTGCCAACGCGCGGGTCTCTTCGTAATCGTATTCCGCTTTGAGCGGGATGAAGATATGCATTCCCGAACCGCCCGATGTTTTGCAATAATGGGGTGTTTTCCCAAGGATCGCATGAATCGCAAGAGCCACATCAACCACCGCATCGAATGAAATCGCCTCTGGATCGAGATCTAGAACCAAGTAATCGGGTTTATCCAAATGCTTGATCGTTGAATTGAAGAGATGTAATTCAATCGAGCCTAAATTCACGACATAGAGAAGCGTCTCTGTATTTTGCACCAAGATGTAGCGCACTTTCCGATTTGCATGCGTAATCAGCGCAGTTTTCACAAAATCGGGAACATCTTTCACATCTTTCTGATAAAAACCCTCTTCCTCAATCCCATTTGGAAACCTGTGCATAGCTAGAGGGCGGTTTTTAAGATAAGGGAGCATGAACTTAGCCGCATTGGCATAATATTCGAGGAGATCCCCTTTTGTGATTTTATCTTTCGGCCAGTAGAGCTTCTCTAGATGGGTAAATGTCATAAACCCATCCTACAACTTGAATCCAATTATGAGAACACTCTAAAATCTCGCCGCAAATTAACGAGAATCGTAATGGCAGCAGTTGCACCCATCGAATTACCTTACCGCGGAGCTCCATTAGAAAAAGCGTCTATATCTTTGCGTCTCTGCGTCTCCGCGTTATTGTTATGCGAGAGTCTGATGCACAAGACTCAGAAAAAGATTAACGCGGAGACGCAGAGACGCAAGAAATATAGTAAATTTTGTTATGTCGAGGCTTATTAGCGGGACCAGACTGGTCCCGCATTGAAGAATTAAGCAGCAGCTGCGGCTTCAGCTGCTTTTTGTGCTCGTATCTCTCTAAGCACTTCTCTGACTATTCGGGCCAGCTTTTCATTCTTCACTTGTTTTACGGTGACATTAACAGTCCCGTCTTCGTCTTTGGTTTGGACGACTTTTGTTCCTTCAGCCAAACCCTCAAACTTAAAATTGACCGTAGTATTAACTATCGGATTGAAGTTGTTGTTTATGGTTACACCAGAACTTTTCCAGTACTTGTTCGCGAGATAAGCCAATCCCAAAACTCCGAGACCGCCAAGAGCAAGCGTTGTCCCTCCGGGCAAGTAGCTCCAAGCAAATTTAGCCGCAGTTCCTGCCGCGCCGCTTGCTGCGCCATACATGCTAGCAAAGATCCCTTCGCCAGTTGCTGCTGCGCCAGCGCCCGCTGCACCAGCCGCTCCGCCCGCTGCCGTAAATGGCGCGCCCAATAAGGGGACTGCTATCGCTGGGGCTGCTGATTGGAGAACTCCAGCTGTGCTTGCCGCTTTGCCCGCAGCTAATACCACGCCTGTGGCTGCTGCCAATCTAGGGGTGGGGATTACGCTCCTTAAAGTAAGGGCTGTTGATGCAGGCTCGCATTGAGGTGCAGCGAAAACTGGTTCCGCAGCCTCCTCAACCTTAGCAGCCTCGGTGCCGCTCGCCCAAAAGTTGTTATAAAGCAGTCTGCCTGCTATCGCTAAGCAATTGAAAGCTAGCCATCCATTCTGTGCTTTTATCGGGGCAACCATCTTAATCCTCCATTTATAATTACAATACCCGTTTTGTAAGGCGGGGCCGTAATTATGCCACTTAATTAGAAGAAACGCAAGATGTAGAAATTACTTTAGAATGCCAGCGAATTGTACGAACTAAACCCTCTTTAAAAGAGATTGTCGGCTTCCAATCTAGTTCAAGTTCAATTTTCGAGGTATCGAGCGCGTAGCGGAAATCGTGGCCTGCCCGATCTTGGACAAAGCGGATGAGAGAATGGTATTCTCCAGGTCTTTCCGATTGGATGAGTTCTATGAGAAGTTGGAGCAGTTCCAAATTGCTCAGCTCTGTTTTGCCGCCGATATCATAGGTCTGCCCTTTCTTCCCTTTTTGCAGAATGCGCCAAATAGCGTCTGCATGATCATCTACATAGAGCCAGTCTCGAACGTTCGAGCCTCTCCCGTAGACCGGAAGGGGTTTGCGCTTGAGGCAATTCTGGATCATGAGGGGAATGAATTTTTCCGGATATTGGCAGGGGCCGTAATTGTTGCTGCAGTGAGAAATGGTGGTGGAAATGCCGTATGTTTGGGCAAAAGCACGGACTAGGTGGTCAGATGCGGCTTTGGAGGCGGCGTAGGGAGAATTGGGTCTGTAGCAGGAGTTCTCATTGAAAAATCCGCTTTCGCCAAGCGATCCGTAGACTTCATCTGTTGAGATATGGTGGAAATGGACATGAGGAAATTTGCGAACGGCCTCGAGAAGCGATAGGGTCCCTTTCACATTTGTTTCTATGAACGGGAGGGCCGAGGCGATGCTTCGGTCAACGTGCGTTTCGGCGGCGAAGTGGACAACTGTATCGATTTCGTTGTCCAGGAGGAGTTTTTCTACGAGAGGCTGATTGAGAATGTCCCCTTGAACAAACCGGTATCTTGGATGGGCATGGAATCCATTGAGATACTCTAGATTGCCCGCATAGGTCAAGGCATCGTAATTGAGAATCCGCCCTGTGAAATCGGGCTTCCGGAGGAGATAGCGGATGAATGCGGAGCCAATAAAACCGGCGCCGCCTGTTACAAGTAAGCTGGCAGTTGTGCGCATAAAAAGTCCTTCAACGGTTCGCGCCAATGGCGGATGGTCATGAATGCTTCAATTTTTGTCGTATCTAATGCGGAATAAGCGGGTCTTTCGCATGGGGCGGGGAAAAATGCGCCTGGGACTGGGATCATCGATTCAGCCATGATTGGAAAGCCCATTAGAAACGCCTCTTCGCGCATTGCAAGCCCAAACTCATATTTAGTAGAAACGCCTGCGTTAGCGAATTGGTATAGGCCCGATTTATCAAGCATGAGGAGGATCGCATCAGCAAGATCGGGGGCATATGTGAAGCGCCCATACTGATCATCGGTTAGCCTGATCTCTTTTTGCGATTGGAGCATTTTAAATAGCTTTGAGACAAAATTTTTCCCGCCGCTCCCAAAAATCCACGAAGTGCGGATGACGCAGGCAGAATGTTCAAGCGCCCGCTCCTCGCCTTCAAGCTTTGTCTTGCCATAGTAACTGCAAGGGCCTACCGGATCCCGCTCGGTCAGCGGCCTATTTACTTTCCCCGAGAATACATAGTCGGTAGAAATATGGATGAGCTTGGCTCCAATTTCTTTTGCAGCGAGCGCTAAATTTCCCGGCCCCAATGCATTCGCCTTATAGGCCTCTTCGCGGCAGCTTTCGGCGGCATCTACCTGTGAGAAGGCAGCGCAATTGATGATATGGGTGATCTTCGGATTCATTTTCACGAAAGCGAGTACAGCATCGCAATCGCTGATATCCACTTCCCTTCCAGTTTCCAAAAGAGTTCTGTGTAAAGCAGCTTTACATTTGGAAATGAGAGCCGATCCTAAGAGCCCCCTACTACCTGGTATCCAAAACATCTCGAACCTCCTTAAAAAACGGGCTAACCTGATCCCTAGGCGATAGAATGGGGTCTTGAATCGGCCAGTCAATATGCAAATCGGGGTCATTCCACCGGATGGAGCATTCGGTTTTGGGGTCGTAGGGAGAGCTCACTTTATAATGGACGCGCGCGGTGGAACTCAGCACGCAAAATCCGTGGGCAAAACCTTTGGGAATATAGAGCTGCTTATGGTTTTTGTCGTCGAGTATAACTCCCTCCCACTGCATAAAAGTGGGGGATTCGGGCCTGAGATCGACAGCGACATCCCAGATCTCTCCCTGTACGCAAGTCACTAGCTTGGCTTGTCCCGGGGAAGATTGGAAATGGAGGGCGCGGATGGTCCCTTTGCGCGAAAAGGAGGAGTTGTCTTGGGGAAAAGGGCCAATCCCATGTGCAGAAAAGAAATCTTGCCGGTAGCTTTCAAAGAAAAAGCCCCGTTCATCTTCAAACACCCGGGGAGCGATGAGCTTGAGCCCTGCTAGTTTCAGATCTATCGATTGCATGCAGGACTATTTTTCCAGGAATCACCCTTTCAATGCAACGACTGTTCCGTGGCGGCCTGTATCTTTTTCTCTTCTATATGAAAAATAGTCTTTGGAATTGCAGTAAGTGCACGTTTCTGAAATCTCGATATTTTTATCGAGAACTCCAATTGCGCTCAGCTGCTTTCTGCTGATGGCCCAAAGGTTGAAGTAGTTGGGTTTTACCTGCGCGCTCCAAAAATCTTGGGGGAATTCTTGTTTGTAGTTTTTGAACTCTGCGTGGTCAGGGCCAAGCGATGGGGAGATGCAAACCAGCAAATTTTGCGGCTGGGTTCCGATATCGCGCTGCATCGCCTCAAGGGTTCTTGCGTAGATATTTTGCACCATTCCGCGCCAGCCCGCATGAACCACAGCTATCGCCTCATGAACAGGGTCATAGAAAATAGCAGCTTGGCAGTCTGCGTGAGTGACTCCCAGGGCAATATTTTTTTCCGTTGTGAAAAGGGCATCTGATTGGAACGTCTTATCGAGGTTTTTGGGGGTTACTCGCATCACGTTCATCCCGTGAGTCTGGTGAGGAAACACAAGTCTTGGAACATCAACGGCTTTCCGGATAAGTTCCCGATTAGCCTTATAATTTTCTGGGTTATCGCTAGTCCCATCTCCGACATTCAAAGTCGCAAAATGACTTTTACTAACGCCGCCGTGCCGTAAAAATACGCCATGCGCAACGTGGGGAAACGGCTCCAGAAGATCGAACTCGAGCCACTCGATTTTAGACTGATCAGATTCCATGCTACACATCCTCAGAGATAGTCTCTTATTGTATCTACCAAATTCGGAATTCAGTTAACATAAAAATCGATGAAGCAAGAACAAACACCCCCTCGCCTTGGACTCGGAATAGCGATCTCGCTCCTTGCATATATCTTCTTTGTCACAGCGAGTTCCTTAGTTTTTAGCTTTAAATCAGAGTTCCCTACCATCCAAATAATTTTTTTTCTGAACATCATTAGCTTTATCTGCATTCTTCCGATCGCTTTGAGAAAAGGGCACCACAGGCTTAAAACAGACGTCCTTCCAATCCATTTACTTCGAGACGCCTCCGGAGTCTTGAGCTATTACCTCTATTATGTTGCGATCCGCTTCCTCAATCTCACAGATGCGACGACTCTCAATTATTGCGCCCCCTTCTTTGTCCCTATCATTTGGTGGATCTGGATGAGGGAAAAGATCGATATCCATGTTTGGTGGTCGATTATTGTCGGATTTATCGGCGTAGCCGTTATTTTGAATCCGACGCGCCAAATTTTTCAGGAAGGATTTGTTTTCGGGCTCTTTGCAGGTATCTTCTCAGCCATCGCGTTCGCCTCTCTTCGGGTTTTGAACCTGAAGAAGGAGCCGATGAGCCGCACCCTATTTTACTACTTTCTTTTTGGAACTGTCTTTAGCACCCCATTTGCAGCCGTCTATTGGGTTCATCCAACGGGGATGCAGTGGGTGAAAATGCTTGGGATTGGGTTATCGACAGTGATCGCACAAATGCTTCTCACCATTGCATACCGTTATGGGACAGCTTCATTTCTCTCTCCCCTCGGCTACGCGACCATTATCTATGCTGGGATCAGCAGCTGGCTGATCTTCAACATCCCCCCTGGTCCCCGCTCCCTTGTCGGCACTGTCTTAATCATCATTGGGGGAACATTGACCTACCTCCTCAAGAAGAAACCCGAAAAGCTCTCCGAAACCTTCCAGATTCCTGATCCCAAAGAGAAGCAACCACCTCTTTAAACTAGAGAACGCTAAATGCAAAACGCAAAACTGCGAAGGTGGCTTATTCCATTGATCTTTTGGCTGCACTCTTCTGATTCATCGATGTCTGACCATCCGCCTCCATAGATCTTTTAGCTGCGCTCTTCTGAGCGGCCTTTTGGGAAACGGGCTTTTCCTTACGGGCTTCAGAATTGCTGGCAGATTGCTGAGTCTCTGGAACGAGATGAACTTCTTTGCGAGATGATTGCCCAGAAATACAGAAAAGGGCTGAAATTGCAAGGACTGATAAGGACAAAAGATTGGTTTTTTTCATGATGCGTCTCCCAGGTAAATCAAGAAATTTCTATATAATCTGCAAAGTACTGAGACGATCATCAAATTTCAATACAATTTTAAGAGAAAATCGTTTAGAATCACGGAATTTTAACCTTATATTGGTGAAATGAAATGAATCGTCTCTTTTTGATCCTTATTTCCCTCTTCGGAAACATCCTATTTGCTGAAGAATTTCTATTCAAAGGAAAGCATTTTATGGCGAGCTACCTGGACTGCGACCTCAAAGCTCTATGCGACCTCGACTCGCTTATCAACGCCATGGATAATGCAGTGCGCGAATCAGGCGCCACCATCCTAGAGAAAACCCCATACGTCTTTCCCCCAAATGGCCTAACCATGGTCCACCTACTATCAGAAAGCCACGCTAGCATCCACACCTATCCTGAACACGGCGCTTGCTTCGTCGACCTGTTCACTTGCGGAGATGTCTGCTCAGCCGAGGAATTCGATAAGGCGCTGCGCACGTACCTTTCTCCAAAGGTTGTGAACGCACACCTGTTTCTACGAGGCGAAGATCTCCAGGAACTCCCCTATCCACAATGATTAGGAAATTGGCGATCCTCCTAGCTCTCCTACTCTTCTGCGCCTTAGCGGGCGAAGGGCTCTATCTTGCAAAAGATGGATTCAGCGCTAGGAGGATTCATAGTCTGGACTATGAGGTCGCTGAAAATTGGGGAGAGGAAGCTGAACGGGCGCTGGAACTCACCTTCCACTATATCGGAAGAGGCCGTCAGTGCTTTGCGTTTGCAAGCGAGGACGGTAAATACGTCCTCAAGTTCCCCCGGACAGACATCTATAAGACCCCGTTTTGGGCCCGCGCACTCCCCGTTCATTCCTACAGAACGGAACTGGAAGAAAACCATCGGAGGAGAGAAGAGTTCATCTTGAACAGTTTTCGGATCTCTTTTGATGAATTGAAGGATCAAACTGCTCTTTTGGCCGTCCACCTCGGGCAGAGCACGCCAAAGGGAAAAAAATTGACCCTAATTGATGCATCCGGATCCAAATATAGGCTGCCGCTGGAGAAAACATCGTTTGTTCTCCAATACAAACAACCCATCCTCATGAAATCCTTTTCCGCTGCCCTCGAAAGAGGAGAAAGGAAAGAAGCCGAAAAAATCCTGGACGCCCTTCTTGCCGCAGTCGTAGAAAGGGCAAACAAAGGGATCCTAAACAGGGACCGCTCCTTTCTCCGCAATTACGGGTTCGACGGATCTAAAGCCTACCAAATCGACGTTGGGAGCTTTTTCCGAAGCCAAGACCTAGATCCAAGCATGGCGTACCATAAGTCAGTCCGCGACTCAATGGAACCGGTCCAGGAGTGGCTAGCCGAAAACTCACCTGAAATGCTCGACTACCTCAACTCCAAATTAAAAGAAATTTTGTAAGAATATTCCAGTTTAGTTTAATTAAACTAGAGAGTATAATTACAAACATGAACACAAAAGCAGTCCATCACTTCTATTATAATAATAAGCGGCGCTCCGCCGTATAACTCCCCCGTATACCTCATACTTTCTATATTAACTTATTAAACCTAAAGAAGTTGGATATGTGTACTCAAATAAATTTTGACATTCCTAGCGCCCATCCTCAGCTCCCCGCTATTGCTAAACAACAGGCGGATGATCGAGTAGCCACCCTGATGCAGCAGGTGATTGACCAAAAGCAGGCGCTAGTTGATTCCGCCTCAAAAAACAGGATGAACGCGACCGAAGCGGTGCAGATTGGCGGCGACCTATTTAGCATGGGCTACCTAGCCTTTCAGGGGGCGCAGATCATAAAACCCTCTCTAGCTTCCATCCCCGCCGTCGCTTTCGCATCGCTTACTTGCGGAATTATTGCAGGAGCAATCAACATCGGCGTTGCGTTTGTATGCTTAAAAGAAGGGATCCAAGCCTCTAAAAACGGCGATACAAAGCTTGCAACCAGGCTCTACATCGACTTTGCGTGCTTACTCGCGATCGGCATAATTATGATGCTCGCCTCGATTGCCGTCAGAGTCGCTGCCCTCGGCGCGCTCACCGCATTTTTTGTCGCAAACCCGTGGCTCCTGCCTGTGATCTTCTTCATTCTCTCCATCCCGATCATCATTGAAGTTGCAGAGAGGATAAAAAATATTTGGCAGAAGAAGGATCTTGCTTCAGAGCTAAAGACAACTGACCTACCGAAATTGATCCAGGGCACAGATGCCCAAAACCCGTTCCACCTCCAACCCATCATCGAGATGGCTCAGCGCGGGGTAGCCGATCCGTTTATCAAGCTGGCCCTCAGTCAAAAGATGGAGCAGTTCCAAGCCAATATGGGCGTGGAGGCCTCTCTTGAGACATTCAGACTGATGAAACAGCTTTTAAAAAACGAAGAGGCGAGCGAACAATTAGAGAAAACGAAAAAGAAAATTGCTGAATGGAACCACGCGCAATACGTTCGAATGGCCCAGCAGGCGCTCTATATGGCCGCTTTTGGCGTTAGTATGGCGGCCCTGAGTCCGAGGATCAACACCCCTGCTGTGAACGGAACGCAAACCTTTGCGATGGCAGCTGCCAACGCAATTCCACTCTATATGGACACCTTTTGGCCTTTTAAGAGAAATACACCAGTGGTTGTTCCGATGGTAGAAAATGCCTAGGGGAGAAACTCCCCTAGACCCGTGATATACTGCGCTCGGCCTGAAACTTTGATTTTGAGCCGCGCGAAAACTCGCTAGAATCGACGATCGTAAACTGGTCAATATTAGAAATATGAACCAGTTTACGATCGTCGATTCTAGCGAGTTTTCGCGCGGCTCAAAATCAAAGTTTCAGGCCGAGCGCAGTATAGAAAATAATTGGTGGGTATCCACCGAGAACCTCTTAGCTTGAAGTATAAGAAATTCAAAGCGGTCTATGGGCGGAGAAGAGGAGTTGGAAAAAAAGACAAAAAACAGTTATCCAATACATATACCAATATGCAGAATATTTTTCCTCCAGATTTGCAGTTCAAATATTTGCCGCATATCTCTTTCAAAAATAAGAAGGAGCGGCTCAATATCCTTGCGCGGGGCCTCGAAGAGCTCCGTCAAGGCAATGTTCCTGATTTCGCTTTAGAACTGGGGAAGAAATATCGGAAGGAGATCGAATCGGCCTATTGTCCCAATGTAACTGTCAGATTCATAAGCGAACGGGTTGGCCACGGCGTGTTTGCAGAAGAGACTTTAAAAGAGGCGCTCTATGTCGGCGAGTATACGGGGGTCGTGCGGGAGCACCGCCGGGTTTATTTTGCGCCGCTCAACAACTACTGTTATGAGTATCCTGTTCCAGATGGGATTGGGAAAAACTATGTCATTGACGCGACTCAAGGGAATTTCGCCCGGTTTATCAACCATAGCTACGAGCCCAATCTAAAGCCGGTCTATGCCTTTTTTGATGGGTTTTATCACCTGATTTTTATCAGTCTTAGAGAGATCGAGAAAGGGGAGCAGTTGTGCTATGACTACGGCCGCCACTACTGGGTTATCCGCTCCGTTCCTGAAGAATTAACTTGAGAGGTTGTCTTATATCCGAAGTTTATGCATAGTGAAGTTTAAGTTCTTGAATCAAGCGGTTTATCCGCTTGACGTAGACGTAGGATCATATGGAAATAGATACCAACACCTTAGATGGCGTGTTAAAGGTTTTAGGGCAGCTCTTGGCGGAGAGAGGGCTTCATTATGAGGTTGTGGCCATTGGGGGCGGAGGACTGCTTCTTTTGGGACTTATTGACAGGACGACAAGAGACCTAGATTTAGTCGCTCTGGTTAAAGGCAAAGAGCTTGTTTCAGCGAGTCCTCTTCCCCTCCCGTTGGTCCAAGCCGCTGAGCAAGTTGGAATAGCGCTCGATCTGGGAAAGGGGTGGTTGAACATAGGACCCGCATCTCTTCTCGATATGGGATTGCCGTCTGGTTTTATGAGACGTGTACACATCCGTAAGTACAAAGGGCTGACTTTGTACTTAGCGGATCGCTTTGATCAAATTTGTTTTAAGCTGTATGCGAGCGTAGATCAAGGCCCGCGAAGTAAGCATTTTGCCGATCTTGCGGCTCTAAATCCAACGCATAACGAACTGCAAATGGCCAAAAAATGGTGTGTAACTCACGATGTATCGGCTGTTTTTGAACGGGATTTACATCATGTGATCATGAGTTTCCATGCTAAGTAAGCGACTAGATCAAAGTCTTCTTAACTTAGCCTGGAGCCTTTGGACAGAGTTGGGGGTTGCTGGAGTTAAACGGAAACACCAAGAGACTTTAATTCTTGTAGAGGAACTCATAATATTCACAACTGTTATGGCGGAGGCGGATCCCCGACTCCGTGATGAATCGCTTGATTGGTGTTCTCAATTTCATCATTTTATTTCGACTAGCCGCTTGAAGTCTCTGATGAAAGATTTTGAAAAAGTGGCGGAAAAACCGTTTTCTAAATATGCAGCTTCTTTAAATGCGATCTCGCAGGCGAATTGGCCGGTTTATAGCGATTCCCCACCTTGGAGCATTATTTTAAGCCAAAAATCAGTTTTGCGCCCTCACTCATCCCCCGCTCTTTTAAACATCCGATCTAGGGCTATATTTGGAACCGGCGCTCGAGCAGATCTCATCACATTCTTTTTAGTTCATCCAGACTCTCATTTTTCTATCGCAGAGACGGCTGAGATAGGCTACTCGAAAAGAAATCTGGCTGAAATTTTAAACGATTTGCGTTTAGGCGGATTGTTCAATATATTCATGCAAGGAAATCAGCAGCGGTACCGTTTAATTAAAAACGACCAATTATTTTCAGTATTAAATCCTATTCCCAAATCTGCACCATCATGGCGCCACATTTTTAAGGTATTGTTGACGCTAAGAGATTGCGCTAAACGTTCGGAGGATTTTTCTGACAGTACAAGGGTTGTTGAGATCCGCAGTTGTCTAGCTTTGCTTGAAGAGTCGATACATAGATTAGGCATTTCACCACCCTCCTTTCATGGCAACTTTCCTTCTTATCTAGATTCATTCAGCGAATGGTTGCTTGGGTGGGTGTCTTATCTTGAGTAACGAAATGTTTGGAAATCTGCGCGATGACGTAGGTTTCCAGCTCTTTCGGCGACTGCATTTTTTTCGGGAGCAAGATCGTTTGCTTGTTGAGCTGTTTGCCCAGCTGCTGTTCTGCAAGGAATGAGAGATTGCTGAACTTAATCAGAGAGAAGTGATTGGCTGCGGCGAATGCTCGAATTCTTGTGAGATGGTATAGCCAAATTACAGGGGTCGGAGGTTCTCCGAACCGATCTTTCATCTCGGCGAGTAGTTCATCGATTTCGGTAAAGGTCGATGCATCGCCAAGACGGTGGTACAGTTCCATCCGGAGCGATACTTCATTTATGTAATCTTCAGGCAGACGGGCATCAAAACCAAATTCCATCTTCGTTTCGTTGAATGTGATCGGCACCTGTTTTTTCAGAGCGTCGATGGCCCGCTTGAGCATCTTGCAATAGAGATGGAATCCAACTGCGGAGACTTGCCCCGATTGCTGGATGCCGAGAATATCGCCTGCGCCGCGGATTTCAAGGTCGCGCATAGCGATTTTCATCCCGCCGCCGTAGCCGCCGGCTTCGACAAGGGCGTTGAGACGCTTGCGGGCAGGCTCTGGAAGGCTCGCGTTTTTGGGAATGAGGAAATAGGCGTATGCAGAGCGGTTCCAACGGCCAACGCGTCCTCGTAATTGATACAGGTCGGCGAGGCCATAGGTGTCGGCGCGGTCGATGAGGATCGTGTTGGCGTTCGAGATGTCGATGCCGTTTTCTATGATCGTTGTGGCAAAAAGGAGGTTCAGCTCGCCTTGTTTAAACTTGTGGAACACTTCATCGACTGCATCGGGATCCATTTGACCATGTACAATCCCGATTTTTGCAGTCGGCACGAGCTTTTGTACGTGGTCAGCGCGGGTGTAGATCGATTCGACCCGATTGTGGATGTAGAAGGCTTGGCCCCCGCGGGCAAGCTCTCTCATAATCGCGTTTTGGATCAGTTCGGGCTCTGTCTCAGCGATGATCGTCCTGATGGGAAGGCGGTCTTGAGGCGGAGTGTTGATGACCGACATGTCGCGGGCATGGACAAGCGACATGTAGAGCGTGCGGGGGATCGGGGTAGCGGATAACGTAAGGCAGTCTGCATTCGCTTTGAATTTTTTTAGGTGCTCTTTGGCCTTCACTCCAAATCGCTGCTCTTCATCGATGATGATGAGCCCCAAATTTTTAAAATGGACGTCTTCAGATAGGATCCGGTGGGTGCCGATCAAGATGTCGATTTTACCGGTTTTCACCTTTTCGAGTGTTTCTTTTACTTCTTTGGCTGAGTGGAAGCGGGAGACAACGCCAACGTTGACGGGAAATCCGCTCATCCGCTGCGAAAAACTTTCAAAATGCTGCACAGCGAGTACGGTGGTGGGAACGAGGACGGCTACTTGCCTTTTTCCATCGGCGACCGCTTTGAAGGCGGCGCGCATTGCAACTTCCGTTTTTCCATAACCCACATCTCCGCAAATCAAACGGTCCATGGTTCTTTCGGAGATCATGTCTTCTTTGAAGGCTTGAATGGCGAGGACTTGGTCCTGCGTCTCGGTGTAGGGGAAGTCTTGTTCAAATTGGATCATGATGTCGCCGTCGGGAGGATAACGGAGGCCCCCTTGGACGGCCCGTTCTGCATAGAGCTGCAGCAGCTCGTTTGCGTAGCCGACGATTTGGGCCTGCGCGTTGGCGCGGACGGCCTGCCATCTTTTGCCGCCAAGCTGGCTTAAACTGGGGGGCTGTTCGCTCGAGCCGATGTATCGGGAGACGAGATAGGCTTGAGAGAGGGGAACGAAGAGCTTGCTGGTCTCGGCATATTGGAGGGTTAGAAACTCGGTCTCTTTGCCTAAATGATTGATCTGTTTTTCCATGCCGAGATAGCGGCCGATCCCGCTATGGTAATGGACGACGAGATCGCCGGGCGAGAGTTCATGGAACTCGGCTGCGGGAGTGTGGTAGGTGCTGCGCCATTTTTGCCGCCGGATGCGGGTTCGGTGGGAGAGTTCGACGTTTGGGACGACGACTAAATTGTCTAGGCAGTAGCCCGATGTGAGATACCCTTTTTCCCAGCGTGTATTTTTGGGAAGAGTGATGGAAGCGAGCTGCTTTTTAACCTCTTCTTCTTCGGTGTCGTTCGAATTGAGAAAGAGGAACTGGAATTTCGGATCGGGCGACTCTTCTGGATTAAAACAGTGCTCGACTTTGTAAAACTTGTGCTTAAATTGCTTCGCTTTAAATTTATGGCCAAACATCTCAAACCGATCTTCGAGTGGGAATTCAGTGCAGAAGATGTTCTGGTTTTTGTCCCACCGTTTGAGGAGCTCTTCGAAGGGGGAAAAGAAGAGCGATTTGGCTGCGGGGAGCGACTTAATGCCCACATAGGTGTCTTCGATGGCGAGGAGATCGTCCCAAAAAAGGATCGGCTCGTCGAGGTAATCGGCGATATTGACGAGACGGGTCGCTTTTTGCAGAAGGGGCATCTCTTTTGCTGGGCAAATGAAGATCTCTTTGGCTTTAGCGATCGATTTTTGTCCAACTGGATCAAATGTGCGGATCTCTTCGATTTCGTCGCCAAAGAATTCGATGCGGAACGGATCGCTGGAGGCGACGGGGAAGAGGTCGAGAATCCCTCCGCGGATGGCGAATTCCCCTTTATCGGAGACGACTGCAGAGCGGACATACCCAAGAGAGACCAAAAGTTCAGGGAGGGTGTCGAAGGAGACTTTGGTTCCTTTCTTCCACCTGTGCAAAAGGGGAGCGAGCATCTCTTTCGGGATCACTTTTTGAAGAAGAGAGGCGAGAGGGCAGAGGACGATCGAAGGGCCCTTTTTCCGGATCAGGGCGTCTAGCGCTTCAAACCGTTTGCCGATGATGTCTGGGCTGGGAGCGATGTCTTCGCCGGGGAGGGTTTCCCATGCAGGGAACTCTACTGCGGAACCGGGACTGAAGTAGGAAAGGTTATCGAAAAAGCGGTCTTCTCTCGTTCCCCCTGTGATGAGCAGGACAGATCGTTTTTTGAGTGCAACGCTGGCCAGAAGAGCTTTGGGCGAGTCCCAAAGCCCTTCTACTAAAATTGATTCGTCAGGAAGCATTTGCCAATAAGTGTCGGATCTTGTCTAGCGCCTTCGGAAGCCCATGCGGGTCCTTGCCGCCTGCTTGCGCTAAGTTTTGTTTCCCGCCGCCGCCACCCTGTATGAGAGGAGCAACTTCTTTGATCAGGCTGGTTGCATTGATCTGTTTGGCGACTAAATCGGGGCTCACGGCGATGAGGAGCTGGCATCTTTCGCCGGCTGTTGCTCCGAGCGCTACAACTCCCGATTTCATCTGGTGAATCAGATCGTTCGCAAATTCGCTCATCTCTTCAGATTCGATCGAAACTTCCATTGCGATGAGCGCGATTGAGCCAGCCTTCTCTTTGTGAGTGAGGCATTTTTCTAAGAGCTGTTTCAGATGCCCTTTTCGATGAGCCTTCAATTCTTGGGCGAGGAGTTTGTTTTCATCAAGGAGCGCCTGCAATTTTTCTGGAATCATTTGAACGGGCGATTTCAGTTGGGCTGCCACGTTTTGGAGGAGATCTTCCTCTTGCTGGACCCACATTTCTGCATAATGGCCAGTGACCGCCTCGATCCTTCGGACGCCGGCTGCGATGCTGCTCTCTTTGGTCACTTTGCAAAGGCCGATTGTTCCAACCCGGCTTGTGTGGGTTCCCCCGCAAAGCTCTTTAGAGAAATCGATGTCGATGACGCGCACTTTTTCGCCATATTTTTCTCCAAAAAACTGCTTGATGTCGGCCCGTTTTTGCGCTTCATCGTATTTCAGTTCATAAACGGAGACCGGTTGGTCGGTTCTGATTTTCTCATTCACCAGATTCTCGATGTCCCGCAGTTCATCGGCGCTGATCGCTTTGTGGTGGCTGAAGTCGAAGCGGAGCCGTTTATCATCGACGAGCGAGCCTGCCTGCTTGATATGCGTTCCCAACACTTTTTGGAGCGCCCAATGGAGAAGGTGGGTCGCTGTGTGGTTGTTTTGGATCTCTTGGCGTCTTTTCGCATCGATGGCAGCGTGGACTTTGTCGTTTTTGCGCATCACGCCGGCGCCCATTTTCCCTAAGTGGGCAATGACGCCAGGGAATGGAGCTGTGCAATCGTATACTTGGAACTTGCCGATAGCGCCTGTATCGCCCACCTGTCCGCCCATCTCGGCGTAGAATGGCGTTGTATCCAAGATAATAAGCCCTTCTTGCCCCTCTTGGATCTCATCGGTGAATCGCCCATCGACCACAATTCCCATCACGTGGGCATCTAAGGCAGATTTCTGGTACCCTTCAAAATGGCACGGCTTATGGGTTTTTGTGAAGTCGCTGAAGAAGTTCTGATCAAACGCCTGTGTGGCTGTTTTGTGGGCTTTTCGCGATTTTTCTTTCGCTTCTTCGTCTAACTGCTCGAATCTAGCCAGATCGACATCCAAGTGCTCATCTTTCGCAATTAGCATCACCTCTTCCAATGGGAAGCCGTAGGTGTCTTTCAATTTAAACGCATCTTCGCCGCTGATTTTTTCTTTTTGCTTGGATCTTTCAATCACTTGTCCGAGGAGCTGGCCGCCGCGGGTCAGCGTGCGGATGAAAGACTCCTCTTCAAGAGTCAAGATCTCTTCGATCCGATGCCGGGCTGCTTTCAATTCGGGAAAATCCTCTCCCATCTGAGAAAGGAGGCGCGGGAATACTTGAGCCAAAAACGGTTTTTGGAGCCCCAGCATGCGCCCATATCTGACAGCTCGTCTCAAGATCTTTCTTAAAACATAGCCCCGGTCGGTGTTGCTAGGCTGCACGCCGTCGGCGATCGCGAAGGACAAGCTCCGGATATGGTCGGCGATCACGTGGAAAGGGGCTTCCCCTTCATATTTCTTACCGGAAATCTCTTCAACCTGCGCGATGAGAGAGCGCAAAATATCCGTTTGATAGACATCGTTGACTCCCATCCGGAGAGATACGACCCGCTCTAGACCTGCGCCTGTGTCGATCGACTGCTTCGGAAGTGGTTCCATTTTGCCCGAGATGTCTTTGGAAAACTGCATGAAGACGAGGTTCCAGAACTCGAGGTATCGCTCGCCGGTGAGGTCTTCTTTCGGACTCTTCGCATGGCCATAAATTTCGCCTCGGTCATATAAAAGCTCAGAGCAAGGACCGCATGGACCGGTGTCGCCCATCGCCCAAAAATTCTCCTTTTCGCCGAACCGGACGATCCGACTAATGGGAATGTGTTTTTCCCAGAGGGCAAAGGCCTCGTCGTCGTCTTTGTAGACAGAGACCCATACTTTTTCAGGGTCGAAGCCGAAGACGTTGCGGGTCACATCCCATGCAAAGGCGATTGCCTCTTTTTTAAAGTAGTCGCCGAAGGAGAAGTTCCCAAGCATTTCGAAGAAAGTGAGGTGTCTTGAGGTGTGGCCGACGTTGTCGAGGTCGTTGTGCTTGCCGCCGACCCGAATGCATTTTTGAGTCGTTGTCGCTCGCGTATAATCCCTTTTTGATTGGCCAAGGAAGACGTCTTTAAACTGGTTCATCCCTGCGTTGATAAAGAGCAAGGTGGGATCGTCATGGGGGACAACAGGGGAAGATGGGACAATGGTGTGTCCATGGCTTTTGAAATAGTTCAAAAATGCGCGGCGAATTTCTTGTGAAAGCATAAATCCCTCAAAAAGTTGGTTCTAATATTACGGTGAAACAGAGGAAAAGTCAACGAGACTGCCCCTCCCAATGATTTTTTTTAATTCCCGTAAGTGTTAAAAAATAAATATGAAATTTAGACAGCAATGCTATATCGATGGCAAATGGCATCCTGCCAAAAATGGGGAGACATTCCCTGTTCACAATCCGAGTAATGGAGAACTAATCGGCGAAGTTCCAAAAATGGGAAGAGAGGAGACGCATGCGGCTATAGCTGCGGCGCATGCCGCTTTTCCTTCATGGAGAGCTAAGACAGCCAAAGAGCGGAGCGCTATTTTAAGGAGATGGTACGATCTGATGATCCTCAATCTCGATGAATTGGCGGCGATTTTGACTAAAGAGCAAGGAAAGCCATTTCATGAAGCTCAAGGCGAAATCCGCTACGCGGCTAATTTCATCGAGTGGTTTGCCGAAGAGGGGAAGCGGGCCTATGGCGATGTGATCCCCTCGCCCAATAGTTCTCAGCGACTCTTTGTGCTGAAGCAGCCGATTGGTGTGGTGGGAGCGATCACACCGTGGAATTTTCCAAGTGCAATGATTACGAGAAAATGCGCTCCAGCTCTCGCTGTGGGCTGTACAATGGTCGTCAAGCCTGCGGAGGCCACGCCCTTCTCTGCATTAGCTCTCGCAGAGCTTGCGCACGAGGCGGGCATTCCTCCAGGAGTCGTCAATGTGATTACGGGCGATCCTGCACAAATTGGGGAAGAGATGACTCAAAATCCGAAGGTGCGCAAAATCACTTTCACCGGCTCTACAAGAGTTGGGAAACTGCTGATTGCTCAAAGCGCCCACAATGTGAAAAAGCTATCCTTAGAGCTTGGCGGCAGCGCCCCCTTCATCGTCTTTGCCGATGCGAACATCCCAGCTGCCGTCGAGGGGCTTGTTGCTTCAAAATTCCGCAATTCGGGGCAAACGTGCATCTGCGCAGATAGGATTTTTATCGAAGATCCGATTTACGAGGAGTTTTCTGAACTGTTAAATAAGGCGGTTAAGAAGCTGAAGGTCGCCGATGGGTTTGAGCCGGGCGCGACTCAAGGGCCTCTCATCAATGAGGCAGCAGTTGAGAAGGTCGAATCGCATATCGCTGATGCTCTGACTAAGGGCGCGAAAGTGATTTGCGGAGGAAAGAGACTTAAAGGGACATTTTTTGAGCCGACAATCCTTTCCAATGTGAAAATGGACATGCGGATAGCCAAAGAGGAGACTTTTGGCCCAGTGGCTCCGCTCATCCACTTTAAAACGGAAGAAGAGGTTGTCCACATGGCCAATGACACTGAGTATGGCTTGGCCTCTTATCTGTATACGAGCGATGCGGACCGGATTTGGCGCGTTGCCGAAGCACTCGAAAACGGAATGGTCAGCGTCAATGGGGGGCTTTTTTCAAATGAGATGAGCCCATTTGGGGGCGTCAAAGAATCGGGCATAGGCCGCGAAGGGTCCAAATATGGGCTCGATGAGTATTTGGAAATCAAGACGATATGTATCACCTCTAGTACCCCAACTTAAAAGTTTTCAGAAGGATTTGACCCGTCTTTTCCCGCCTAGCTTTGCGCTCACGCTCAACAACTTGATGCAAGTTGCTGTCGCGTTCCGCGCTTTGCTAGGCAGAAAAATCTGGGCGCAAATCCTTTGTGAAAACTTTTAAGTTGAGGTACTAGTCCCAAGAGTTAAAAAAAAATATTTGGCTGTAAATTTGACATATGTCATAATGTTTGGTAAAATGATGGAAACATACGGATGGGGTGGGTAGTTCGATTCTCCAGGGGCTCTGCGAAAACGTACGAAAAGTTAAAACGGAGCGGTCAAAAGAAGCCGTCGATTATTGATTTAGTCGATTTACTATCTTTAGAGTTGCGGAAGTTCGGACCGGAAAGGGCCGATTGGCCGAATTATGGGAAACTGTCGAAGAATGACTATCACTGCCACCTAAAAAAGGGGCGGCCCACATACGTAGCTTGTTGGAAAGTGGTCGATGAAAAAATGAAAGAAATAGAGGTTTACTATGTCGGGACGCATGAAGGGGCGCCATACTGATCGCGAAAAGTACATTGAAATTATCGTCGGTATTCCAGGAATTCGTGAATCAATTTACAAAATTCCAAACACACCTACAGCTAAACAGTCCCTAAAAGTTTTTTTGCAAAAACTTATTGTCAGTGATGAAGAGACGACCTCTTGGGAAGAGCTGGCCGCTGATCGAATCAAACGATATACAGAAGCGGGTTTAGCGTTGAGAGGAGCCCGTTACAGAGAGGGTATTTCACAAAAAGAACTTGCCAAGCAGTGTGGCATTTCCCAAGAAAATTTGTCGAAAATGGAAAATGGGAAGAGGGTCATAGGCGAAAAGGCGGCCAAAAAGCTGGCTAAAGCCCTTCGGATTGACTATCGACTATTGATGTGTTCCAAATAGTTGCTCTTGCACGTTTTGCCTTTCTCGCTCAAAATAGATCCAAATCATTAAGGAATTTATGGACGAAGATCTCAAGAAACAACTTGGCAAAATCGCCAATACGATTAGACAACTCTCTATCGAAGCCGTGCAGAAAGCCAATTCAGGCCACCCTGGGATGCCCCTGGGATGCGCAGAACTCGGCGCCTATCTCTTCGGCGTGGCGCTCAAACACAATCCGAAAAACTCCAAATGGGCTAACCGTGACCGGTTGGTTCTGTCGGCGGGCCACGGCTCGATGTGGCTCTACTCCTGCCTCCACCTCTCTGGCTTTAAGCTCAGCATGGACGAAATCAAACGGTTCCGCCAACTCCACTCCCACACCCCCGGCCACCCAGAGTATGGCTTGACCGACGGCGTTGAGGCGACCACAGGCCCCCTTGGCCAAGGAGTCGGCAATGCGGTGGGGATGGCTCTTGGCTTGAAACTTCTTGCCGCCAAGTTTAACCGCGAAGATTACCCCCTTTTCAACAGCAAAGTTTATTGCGTTGCGGGCGACGGTTGCATGATGGAGGGGATTTCCTCTGAAGCCTCCTCATTCGCAGGACATCTCAAGATCGACAACCTTGTCCTCATCTATGACGCAAATAATATCTGTCTTGACGGCCCCCTTTCGGAGTGCATGTCCGAGAATACCAAAATGCGCTACCAATCCTACGGCTGGGATGTTTTCGAATGCGACGGCTATGATCTAGATAGAATGGACATCATCTTCAACGACATTCGAAAAAAACAAGATAAGCCCGTTCTCATCGTTCTCCGCACTGTTATTGGAAAAGGCTCCCCCCACAAAGCAGGGACCCATAAGGTGCATGGATCTCCGCTCGGACCCGATGAAGTGGCCGCCACGAAAGAGGCTTTAGGCCTGCCAAAAGAAGAATTTTATGTTGGGCAATCTGTCCGATCCTATTTTGAGCATAGACTCACCAAAGATGCTGCTTTGGAAACAGAATGGAAAGAGATGTTCCGTAGATGGGCAAGTGCCTATCCAGATCTCGCTGCTGAATATGAGAAGATGCAAAATTACTATCTTCCAAAAGATCTTGAAGAAGGGCTGAAAAAGATTCAGATGAAGCCTTCGATTGCGAGTAGAGCCTCCTCGGGCGCTGTCATCCAATATCTTGCCAAAGTCCTTCCGCAGCTCTACGGCGGATCTGCCGACCTTTCCGGTTCGGATGAGACGATGATGAAAGATTATCCGATTGTAACACCCGGCAATTTCCAGGGGCGCAATATGAAATACGGCGTGAGGGAATTTGCCATGGCAGCCATGTCGGCAGGTCTTTCTTTAACTGGCATGATGCAGCCATTCTGCGGAACGTTTTTCACATTTAGCGATTATATGCGCAATGCGATCCGCCTTGCGTGCCTCTCGCCTTATCATGTGATCTATCAGTTCACTCATGATTCGATTTTTCTTGGAGAAGACGGCCCCACGCACCAGCCGATTGAGCATCTCGCTTCTTTACGCGCTATGCACAATTTGCATGTGATCCGCCCTTGCGACTCCCACGAAGTGCGGATGGCTTGGATCGCCGCTCTCCGCTATAAAGGGCCAACGGCCATCATCCTCTCTAGACAAAACTTGCCCGATCTCGAGCAGACTAACATCCCTTACGATCAAGGGATGGCCCGCGGCGCCTACATCATTAAAAAAGAGAAAGGAGCGCCCGATTTCACCCTCTTTTCTACAGGATCGGAAGTGTCGCTTGCCTTGGAAGCCGCTGTTGGTTTAGAAAAACTCGGCAAACATGTCCGCGTTGTTTCTATGCCGTGCTGGGCCCTTTTCGAAAAACAGTCTGAAGAGTATAAGAAATCAGTTGTGGAAGGGGATCTTGGCGTTCGCGTAGCGATTGAAGCGGGATCCGACTTCGGCTGGCATAAATATATCGGAAGACATGGCATCGCCATCTGCATGGAGAGCTTTGGCCATTCTGCACCAGCCCCAGACCTTGCACAAGAATTTGGTTTTACAGCGGATGCAATTGTTGAGCGGCTATTGAATGTTCCTCGAAGCACTTAAGTGTAAAAATGGATCAAGACCTCCCGTTTGGCTCATGCGCCAAGCGGGCAGGTACATGCCATCGTATCGCAAGCTCAGGGAAAAGCATTCTTTGCGCGAGCTATTCTTCACGCCTGAGCTAGCCGCTGAAGTGACCCTTATGCCCATTGATCAACTTGGCGTTGATGCGGCGATATTGTTTTCCGACATCACAACTGTTGCTTTGCCTCTTGGCTTCTCTCTCGAATTTTCCGAAGGTCCCGTCATTCAAGGAAAATTGGCACGGAGAGGGATTGAAACATTGGAGCCAATTGCAGAGGCGATTCGGCTCATCAAGCCGCAATTAAAAGTGCCCCTGATTGGATTTTGCGGCGGCCCTTATACGGTGGCCAGCTACATCAATGGCGATCCTGCCTTGTTAGATCCAATTACTGAAGTGACCATTGAGTACATCCGGATGCAGGAAAAAGCGGGAGTGGATGCGATTCAGATTTTCGATTCGTGGGCAAACCGCCTTTCACCCGAAGAGTTTCAGATCTATTGCGTTCCCTACCTGAAACGGATTGTTGAAGCTGCAAGTGTCCCCGTCATTATTTTCATGAGAGGAGCTAGCCAGAGGGTGGAGGAGCTTGTAAAGCTTAAGCCCGATGCGATCAGTTTCGATTGGGAAAAGCCCATGTCGGAACTGCGGAAGCAAGTGCCGATGGCAGTCCAAGGGAATCTCAATCCCGATCTCCTGTATCAACCGCTGCCGGTCATCAGAGAGAAGACAAAAGAGCTGCTCGATTCGATGAAAGGGGATCCTGGCTTCATCGTCAATTTGGGCCATGGAATGAAACCCGATATGTCAGTCGATGCTGTGAAATGCCTTGTCGACACCGTAAAGAATTATAATTAATTCACCACAGAGATAAGGAACTAAAGAGAGGCAAAGCGCTGACCCCTCATTCTTTTTACACGTCGCAAAATTTTTGAAATGGGTCTGGTTCGACAGCTATTTTTATTTTGAAATATAAGTAAAAAAAAGTTAGCATGACCTGATGCGTAAAGCGATAATAATTCTGAATTTGGGTGTCATCCACCTTTTTGCTGCCCCGCAAGGGTTAGTTATTGCAAATGGCGAGGCCCATTTCGAGGGAAACGCCCCCAACTCTTTCACAATAACTGCGTCAGACCAAGCCATATTGCATTGGTCCGACTTTTCAATTGATCAGCATGAAAAGATAGAGTTTATTCAACCGAGCAAAGATGCGATAACGGTGAACCGCGTCATCGATGCCAATCCGAGCCGACTCCTTGGCGAATTGAGCGCAAATGGAAAAATCGTACTCATTAATCAAAGCGGCATTTTTGTTGGGGCGCAAGCGAGGATTGATACCGGAAGCTGGATCGCATCGACTTTGGATTTGAATACCGATCTGTTTTTCAAAAACAGAGAATTCCGTTTTGAGGGCATTTCCCAAACAGGGGTTATTAACGAGGGATCCATTTCAGCCCGCTCCGGAGATCTATTTCTAGTGGGCCAAAATGTCCAAAATAAGGGTGTGATATCAGCACAGGGCGGCAAAGTGGGCGCTGTCGGTGCCTGCTCTTTGGGTTTGCTTGGAGATGAACTGTTTGTGCAGTTCAGTAGCAGTCAAACTCCCTATGCAAGCACCTTTTCTGTGATTGAGGGAAATATCACGAGTGCGGGAGGGAAAATTTTCGTCCTTGGCGATACTGTAGGGCTTAGCCAAAGCGCGCTCCTCGATGTGAGCCATGACACAGCTCCCGGCGAAATCTTTATCGGCGGCGATTTTCAAGGTAAAAATCCCAATCTATCGAATGCCACGTGGACATTTGTCGAAAACGGGGCTCTCATCCGCTCTGACTGCCTCCTTGATGGGAATGGGGGTAGGGTCATCGTTTGGGCCGATTCAGACACCGTTTTTCAAGGGGAAGTTTCTGCAAGGGGCTGCATCGACGGCGGTTTTGCCGAGGTGTCGGGCAAAAGGATTTTGAGTTTCGAAGGAAAAGCTAACCTGCAAGGGGAGCGCGGCATTCCAGGGACCCTCCTCTTAGACCCGACGCAGATTACAATTACCAACGCCGCAACTGTTGGCGTTGCTTTAGGCAACTGCGGCTTTCCTGGGAACACTTATGCATCTACAGTCGCAGCAGGAGTCTTAGATTCGGTAGGCGTGGGCAGCTTGAGCGCAATTTTAGGTCTAGGAACTAGTGTCATCGTCACAACATCTGATGGCGCTTGCAGCAACGCTGGCACAGGCGACATCATCGTTTTGGGAGCCGTTTCATGGGCAGCAAACGCCTCATTAACTTTGAATGCAGTGCGAGACATCATTCTTACACAAGATATTCAAGAGAGCAACGCGACAGTGAGCGCACTCAATAGAGTCATTTTGAATGCGGGGCGAGATATTTCAATCAGTGCCGGCTCCTCTGTGGGCTCTCAAAATGCAGGAACTTCTGTAAATGCTGTACGCAATATCACTATGGGGCCAACGTCCGCCCAAATTGGATTTAGCGGTAACGTCACATGTGGAGGAAGCATTGCTGTCAGCTGCAATGCTTTGACAATGGGCGGTTCCGGCGCTATCCAAATCGGACATGGGACGCTTGGAGCCGCTAGCGCGATCCCGTTGATAACAATAGGTGCAAATATCACAGTCAACGCATCGGGCAATATCAACATGACAAATGGTCCTGGAGTGAATCAACACTGCAAAATCGGTCATGGATCTGCTCAAATGCCAGGTGGAGCAAACCAAGATGGGGACATCACTGTCGTTTGTGGAAACAACTTAACCATGACTGGCGTTACTTCAGGAAGTGCCGCCACAACAATCGGACATGGCCCCGGATTTTCAAATACTATTCTCCCCGCTACAATCACTTTGATGGGGAATATTGACTTACAGATAACGAACATTCTGACTATGAACGGGTTCAATGGCTCGACAGCAATTGGGCATGGAAGCCTCTTTACTCAGGCCCACTCTTCATTAATCGATGGAGATATCCGTGTTTGCTGCGGATCCGACGCGACTCTGACCGGAGCGGCTCTCATCAGTCATAGAACAGGCGGTAATGCCGATGCGTTTTTGCCAACCCTCGATCAAATCAACGGGGATTATTTCATTTCCGTAGGGGGAAACCTATCGATGTCCAACAACATCAGTGGACCGGCAGTACTTGTGATTGCTGGCTGCCGCATTGGGTTCAATAACAATCAAAGACTGCTTCTAAATGGAATTTTTAATCTGTCAGTTTGCGGGGATCTTTTATTATCCACTCCTTTTTCAGGATCTAGTATTGGTATCGGATATTGGTCTGGAGCAGCTACGAGCACGACCTCTGCAAACATAGCGATTGGAGGAAGTATTATTGGGACCAATTTGAATACCGGTTTTAGAATTGTGTCTCAAGGAGATATGAACTTGTCTGTCGGAAATGACATTGCCCTATCTCTTGGTGGGGGAACGCTTGATGGATTTATCTCTTCGGGAAGGACCTCAGGCGTAGGGCTCATCCCTGCAACAACGAGGATCTACGCCGGAGGGGATCTTCTTTTAAGCTCGAATGGGGCAGCTGTTATGGCGGTTGGAATCACGCCCCCTTTTCAAGCCCCAACTGTGGTACCACCACCTCCTGTTCCTCCTGCTGTCAGCACGACCACAACAAACATAGATGTTCGCGCTGGGGGAAATATACAGTGGGCAAACACCTATCCAACCCCCGTACCGGGCACCATCCCAGGTTCAATCAGCATTCAGGCGGGCCATTCTTTTGCGGCAGGCGAGATTTGGAATGGGGCCCCATTCCAACTCACTTCTGTTTGCAGCCAGCCCTTGGCTGCTGCATTTAATCTGGGTTGCGGAAATTGCGTGCAGCTTAATATGGCCTCTCCGGCAGCGACTTCTATATGCGGGGCCTTTACCATTCAAGGCGCAGGAGGTCCTGTTGGGCCTGTCAACTTCACAACGGGGGCAGGACAACCGCTCACCTTGACAAGCCTTTGCAATTCGTGCGGAGGATCGACGAGCGCGCTCTTGGTCGGATCAACCGCGGGAAATAATGTCCAATTTGGGGGAGCCGCAGGCAACGTCGGTCCTCTCATTTTAGGGGGGATGAATTCGATCGACATCAATCAAAACATCAACTCGACTGGATCTGTAGACATCTTCGCTTGCCATGATTTGGATGTAAACCCAGGCTTTACGATCACCTCAAATGGTCCCATCACTCTGACTGCCGATGTCGATAATTCAGGTATGGGCAATCTCAATTTGCTCGGGGGCGACATCATTTCGAATAACAACCAAATCTGTCTATTGGCCGCGCCCGGCAATTTTGGCTGCAATACCAATAACTGCTTTTCCGGAACGGCTGACCTTGTTTTGGGGGCCGTCTCCTCGGTCAATCTGCTAAGCGGACAGATTAATAGCGGCAGCGGCCCAACAATCATAAATGCTTCGGGAAACATTTTGATCGATGGTTCCGCCATAAGCGTTCTCACAACGACCGGAACGATCTCGCTCACTGCGGGAGAGAATGTCACAATCAACGAAGACATTATCTCTGGATCGGGGCCGATCACCACTTTTTCTGGCTTTGATACCGAGGTCAATTCGTCTCTCATCACGACATCCGAAGAAATACGGATGATCGCCGGCGATAATCTGTCCTTAAATGGGACAACATCGATCACATCGACCGGGGGCTTCGTCACTTTAATCGTCGATGAAGAATTCCCCAATAGCCCCCTAATTGGGACCGGCTCGTTCACGATGGAATGTCTCGCGCAAATCAACTCAGGGGCAAGCAGCCCCGTCCGAATTTTTACAGCAAGACAAGCGCTCAACTCTATTTGCAGCTCAGCCATGATAAACGGCTTTTTAGTCTCTGATCCCCAATTTGGTTTTCCGGCAACGCTCTTTCAGGACACCGCCCATGAAATTTGGTGCACCTATTTCGATTGCCCATCTCCCTATCCCGTCTTCGGATCGGGCTTCCCTTTTACAGTATTCTACAAGGACTGCTTACAACAAGTTACAGCGCAAGCGATGATCGTTGTCACTCAATTCAATGTCGATCTCCATCCTTACAATGAGTTTCCAGGCTGGGAAGAGAGGTTTAATGTCCGCTATGAAGATGGTTCTCATGAGGCATATCTTCTAAGGCGGAGAAATCTCAATATCATCAATCATCCAAAGAGTTGGACAGTGCTTTTGCCTGAATAGTCAACCCCAGTAATATACTGCGCTCGGCCTGAAACTTTGATTTTGAGCCGCGCGAAAACTCGCTATAATCGACGATCGTAAACTGGTCAATATTAGAAATATGAACCAGTTTACGATCGTCGATTATAGCGGTTTTGGCGCGTTCAAAATTCCAAGTTTCAAGCCGAGCGCAGTATAAATCTCTCGAGATCTTTCTCGCTTCTTCCAGATTGGCGCATGCCCATAAAATATAAATCATCGTTTCCTATTGAGCGCTAGTTTCGGCTGTAAGTTCCTGTTCAATTTCTTCAATACTTGGTAGTGCCCCCTTCAATTCATCAGGAAGAGATTCTATGATTGCTGCCTCATATTGAGATATGCCAATCGGTTTATTGATATCGCGAAGAGCATACTCCGCGACCACTTTATTTTTCCCCTTGCAAAGAAGTAATCCTATGGTGGATTTATCTTCCGACCCCCTCAGCTTGTCATCAACAGCTGATAAGTAAAAGTTCATCTTCCCTGCAAATTCAGGCTTAAAATCTGTAGCCTTAAGCTCGACAACAATAAAACACCTAAGTTTGTAATGATAAAAGAGCAAATCGATATAAAAGTCTTGATCTCCTATTTCTAATGGAACCTGACGACCCACAAATGAAAACCCAGCACCTAATTCAAGCAAAAACTTCTGAATATGATCTAATAGACCTGATTCGAGTTCATGCTCATCGTGTTTATCTCTTAGTGCCAAAAAGTCGAAACAATATGGATCTTTCAAGATCTGACGAGCCAAGTCAGACTGGGGAGATACAAGTGTTGTTTGAAAATTAGTGATGGCCTTTCCTTCCCTTTCATGGAGGTTAGCATCCAACCAATGAAGCAAGACACTTCTGCTCCACCCATTTTCAATCGCTTTATTTGCATACCAAAGCCTCTCTTCAATGCATTTAAGTTTTTGAAGAATTAGGACATTGTGTCCCCATGGAATTTGGCCAACAGCTTGTTGGCTAATTTGAAAATCTGGGTATTCTTTAGCAAATTGCACCATATATTTGATATTCGTCAGAGAAAATCCTTTCATATCTGGAAAGGCAAATTTCAAGTCATTGGCCAGCTTTTCAATGGTTTTAGAGCCCCATCCTTCACTTTTTTGTTTTAGATAAACTCTGGAGCCAATTTCCCAATATAAGGAGATAAGTTCTCGATTTACTGCGAGGATAGCTTTAATTTGAGAAGATGAGATTCTTTCTTTGATCTCTTGGAAGAATTTCTTGTATTCGTTTGGTATTAGAGGGGAAGACTGGTTAATTGAAGCTTGCTTCATTATTTCACCATTGAGTCATCGACAGGGGTGGAGTATAGCATAGCAAAACAGATCAAAGAAGAATTTTTTTAAATACTACAGCTGCCGCCGTGCTTTTCGTGATAGCGCTGATGGTGCTCTTCAGCGCGGTAGAAGGGACCTGCTGGAGTAATCTCGGTGACGATTTTCATCCCAGATTTTATTAAAGCTTCTTTCTCTTCTTTAGCGATCGCTTCTTGATTGGGGGTGTGGAAGAAGATGGCAGAACGGTACTGCGATCCGATGTCTGGCCCTTGCCTGTTTTTAAGCGTCGGGTCGTGCATGTCCCAAAAGACATCGAGAAGCTGCTTATAGGTGATGATTTTTGGATCGAACTGGATCTCGATGGCCTCTGCATGGCCTGTATCGTGTCCGCAAACTTGGGAATAGGTCGGATTTTTGGTGTGGCCGCCTGTGTAGCCGACTTGTGTGTCAATAACGCCTTGCACCGATCGGAAACGGGACTCAACGCCCCAAAAACACCCGGCGGCAAAGGTCGCTTTCTCAACAGCCATTATGCTTTTCTTTTTTGGGGTATTTGACGCGGACGTGGTGAGAGAGGAGGAGGGTCCGGACGAGAGTCTTTTTCACCTTGCCGAGCTCTTCGAAGGTGAGCTGGCATTCATCGAATTGGTTATCTTCCGCTTTTTCCGAAACGAGTCTGTTTACCAGTTCGGTGAGCGTGGTTTCATTGATCTCTTCGAGCGAACGGGTGGCCGCTTCAATGCTGTCGCAGATCATAATGATCGCCGATTCTCTTGTGCGGGGTTTGGGTCCCGGATAGCGGAATTGACTCTCATCCACTTCTTCAGGACGGTTCCCTTTGAGCTCAAGCTGCTTTCGGTAGAAATAATAGACGAGGGTCGTTCCGTGGTGCTCGCGGATGATGTCGATGAAGGCTTGAGGGAGATGGGCTTTGCGGGCGATAGTTTCTCCATCTGTTACGTGGGAGATAATCACTTGGGCCGACTCGAGCGGAGTGAGGAGCTGGTGGATGTTGACGGCCCCTTGCTGATTTTCAGTGTAGAATTGCGGGTTGCTCATCTTGCCTATGTCGTGATAGAGCGTCGCGGCCCGGCAAAAGAGGCCATTGCCGCCGATCGATTGAGCGCAGATTTCAGCGAGGTTGCCGAGGACTAGGCTATGCTGGTAGGTGCCGGGAACTTCCATGGCGAAACGGCGGAGGAGATCGCTGCCGGGATCGGTATATTCCATGAGGGTCATGTCGGTCAGGACGCCGAATAGCGTCTCTAGCGCGGGAAGGATGCCGACGACAAGGACGGCAGTGATGAGGAGGAAGACAAATGAAGAGACAATATCTATGAAGAGCGAGGCGGAGGCAAGGTGGCTATCTGCGAACGAATAGGCGAAAAGGACCGGAATAGCGCTGAGCCACGACTTCATACAAACGGTGAAGACCTCTTTCCTTTTCCGAAGGCCGCGCGAACCAATGATCACAACGATCGATGTGACGAGGTTGAGGATCAAAAAGTGGCTGTGGTCAACGGCAAGGCTGACAGAGAGGAGAATCGAGAGGAAAGTTGCGGCAAAAAGGGCGGCTCTCGGCGAGAGGAGGATGCAAATCAGAATGGTGGCAAAGGGGGCCACGATCGGATAGCGGACCGCCTCAATCACATCGGATGTGCTCTTCAGGAGCATGTACTCGATCGACTTGGCAAAAAGGAGGGTCAAAATCACGATGCAGACAAAAAGGGAGATTTCTCGGAGCGAACGGATAAAGGTTGGCTGGCTGATCCGGAAATAAAGGCCGCTGATCGTGACAAAAATGATTGAGAGGATGAGGCTTGCGAGGATAGTGAGCGGATCCCAAATCTTGCGGCTTTCCGATATGGCCTGCTTCATCGACTGCATCATCGTCAGGTGGCGGGAGGTGATCCGCTCTCCTTGGTCGATAATGCGGGTTCCTGCAAGGACTTTCGTCATTTTATCGGGGACTGTGCGGCCCACTTGAGCCCTAAGACTTCTTTCTAGAGCGCTGTCTTGGACGAGCGTCCAAGTCCTAGATTGGAAAGAATGGATCACATAATCGACGGTTTCCCGATGGAACGCATCGCTTTGCGCGATCTGCTGAGCGGTCCTTTGCCAAAATTCCTGAGGCAGATTGAGAGGAATATTGGCCCCTTCGGGGATATACTCGAAGTAGGAAGCGTCGGAAATATTGAGTTCTTTGATTTTTTGGATGGTGCGCGGATCGGTAAATCTTGCCTCGATGAGGAGAGTCTCCAATTCATCGGAGGCTTTATACATCTCTTCGAAGGTGCTTGAAGGGGCGGCTTTACGCCACTCTTTATTGTGAATTAAATCTTCTTCGAGGTCGTAACGGGCGTCCCGAATCTGCCGATCGTCGATCTGGTAGATGTCTCCGACGTCCTGCATCGCCTGCTGTTTTAGAACAATTGTCGTTTCATAATCGGGAAATTCGAAGTCGATTTGGGCAACGATGTATCTGCCCGCTGTTGTGTTAAGCTCCAGAACCTCAATGCGCACTTCGCGGAAGTGGAGAAAAAGCGCCAAGAAGAAGACGCAGATAAATCCGACGATTAGCCGCCAGCCCCGGTTGTTGGAAGCTAACCACTCTTGCCAATTTTTGTTCATATTCTTAATATACCATCCATGTCAAAAAGATACCAGGTCCTAGCCCGTAAGTACCGTCCCCAGGCGTTTCGCGACGTCGTGGGCCAAGAGGCGGCCGTAACCACATTGAAAAATGCGATCCGTTTCGATAAGATCGCCCACGCTTACCTATTTTGCGGCTCCCGCGGAGTAGGAAAGACGACCCTCGCCCGCCTTTTCGCCAAGGCCCTTAACTGCCACGCCCTCAGCCCTGAGCTAGAGCCGTGCAACGAATGCCCCTCCTGCTTAGAGATCGTCTCTGGCCAATCGCTCGACGTGATCGAGATCGACGGCGCCTCCAACCGGGGGATCGACGATATCCGGCAGATCAATGAGACGGTCGGATACGCTCCAAGCCAAGGGCGCTATAAGATCTACATCATCGATGAAGTGCACATGCTCACAAAAGAGGCGTTCAACGCCCTTTTGAAAACCCTCGAAGAGCCCCCCGAGCAGGCGAAGTTCTTTTTTGCGACCACCGAGCCGCATAAAGTCCTCCCCACGATCATCAGCCGCTGCCAAAGGTTCGATTTGGCCCGAATCCAGCCCAATATGATCTCCGCTAAGCTGCAGCAAATCGCCGTCGACCTTGCCCGCACCGTCGAGCC
The DNA here is from genome assembly GCA_031423235.1 of Chlamydiota bacterium. GTDB lineage: Bacteria > Chlamydiota > Chlamydiia > Chlamydiales > SM23-39 > REEB52. The sequence continues at coordinate 35,588 of JANPFC010000133.1, forward strand.
TGATGCCCTCCAGCTCATCGCCGCTTTCTCCGAAGGAAGTCTCCGCGACGCCGAATCGCTCTTCGACCAAATCCTCTGCTTTTCAGAACAGACGATCACCGCCTCGATCGTCCGGCAAACGCTTGGCCTTGTTCCGGAAGAACTCTTCCACTCCCTCGATCAAGCCTTCTCAGCCTACCATCTCCCCTACGCCTTCGAGCTCGTGGACCAGCTTTTCCAAACCGGCAAAGACCTAGCTCACTTTCTCGAGCAGCTCATCGAGCACTACCGCAACATCGTCAACGCCAAGTGCAAACAGTTGGAATTGGCCAAACTCTACACGATGCAGCAGGCGCTCCATATCCTCGATCTCCTCATCCAAGCGGAAAGCACTTTCCAAAAAAGCGCCTTCCAACGGATCGCCCTTGAGTCGCTTCTCCTCCAAATCATCCGAAGCAAAAACAGAATCCCAATAGAAGTGCTTGTCAAACACATCACCGCAACGAACGCTGAACGCGGAATGCTGAATGCTGAACTAGAAGAAAAGAGGCCAATCCCCGATGCAGGGATCGCTGAACGCGGATTGCTGAATGCTGAACTAGAAAAAAAGAGACCAATCCCCGATGCAGGGATCGCTGAACGCGGATTGCTGAATGCTGAACTAGAAAAAAAGAGACCAATCCCTGAGGTGGTGGTAGAACCTGTAAAGCCCAAAGTCGAGATGGTTGAGCCGCCTAAACCGATTCAAGCGGTGCCCAAAGTCGAGGTGGTTGAGCAGCCGGAGTTAAAGGCAGTTCCTTTTAATCCATATATGGCTAAAAAGGAAGAGGTTAAGACTGAAGAACCAAAGGTCGCCAAAGAAGAGAAAAAGTTAATGCCTCATGCATCGGTAGAGGTCGTTGAAAAAAAGGGCCCAAAAAAGCCTCAAAGCCACTATGATACGGTAATGCGGTTCGCCGCAGTCGAATTCGAAGGAACAATTAAAAATTAGGTTGGGTATGGGAAGCGGGTTTTCAAAAATGAAAAAACAGGCCAGGCAGATGCAAGAGCAGTTCAGCCAGGCTAAAAATAAAATGGAAACAACTCTCGTCGAGGGGAGCGCAGGTAACGGCCTAGTAGTTATCACTCTGAACGGCGCGAAAGAACTGAAGAAGATTGTCATTAAACCTGAATGCGCAGGCGATGTCGAAGGTCTTCAAGATCTGATTCTGGGGGCGTTCGAAGACGCTGCTAGCAAATTGGAAAGCCAAAGCACAGTTCCCGGTTTGCCCGGCGGCATGCCCTGGCTCTAAAAAATTTCCTTACAGAAATCAAGATATTTCTTTATAGTCTCCCCAAAAAACTTTTAAGGGGAGACATTTCCTATGACAGATCCAATTCGCGCCAGTTCCAATAATTCTGTATACGCAGAAAAAAAAGAGCCTGCCAAACCAAGAGACAATCGTGCTGCAGATGCCTTTAGAAGAACCTCTTCCCTTAAGCTGAAATCAGCGAGAGAATTGGGGGGCTCGGATACACCGGTCGTCATCCAAGGCGGATCTCCCATAGCTACCAGCACCCCGAAACGGAATAATTCTCCAGTGCCCACCCCGGCCGGTAAGAAGAGAGAAGATTCCCCCATGCCGCCTATAACCAGGTCAGTAAGCTTTGCCGGTTCAACCGCTTCAAGCAGGAATAGGAGCGCTGGAGCCGCGGCTGTTTCTAGCGCAGCAGCTCCCGTATTACACCGTCCTCCAAGCACAAAGCAAAACGGGGGCAAAAAACATATGGACCGCCTGCCCGGCACAACGGACGCACAAACAATTGTCAGAAAGCCGAAGACCGCTCTCGAGACGCATCTTGCTGCGACCCCTTTCCCTTTAAGCCCACGCGGAGCCGGGGCCCTCACTCCGACAAATACGACCGAATCGCCTCCCCTATCGGATTCACTTTGGATAGCTGATGATGTTGAGGCAGATCTTCAAGAAATGGAGAGGAGCCATGAAGAACGGAGGAACGGAGGAGCACCAGATGCTGCCCCTGCAGTGAAAAAAGAAAAAAGGGGGTCCAAATCGGCAACGCCTGAGCCATCCATCGATTTTTCACAATTTAGAAAAGGGCCTCACGGAGATCTCGTCGTGCAAATGATGCAAAACGCCCTTGCTGGAACTGATGAGCTCGATCGTCTCTTATTTATGGACGAACCCGACATCGAAGTCTACCCGCCCGCCATGCATCCAGAACCCTCGAGAAAAATTCTGGGCGATAGCATCAACTTATATATCCTCAATGCCCTTTTTGAAAAAAAAGGACAGTCGGAGCACAGACGGAGATTTTCGATTGGAGATGATCTTGATGCAATGATCCAATGCTCCCCAGTTCTCCCAACAGCTGAAGAAATTAGAGGATTGGAAATGACTCCCGAAGAGAGCGGCAGGGTGAAATCCATCAGCTTTTTTCAGGCGGGTATATCAGACGCGCAATTGGCGGCTCTTGTAGAGATGTTCCCTCTAGTAGAAAGAGTCGATCTCAACATGTGCCCCGAATTAACAGATGCCGGGATCTCATCGCTCGCCCGATTAAAATATTTGAAAGAATTCGACCTCTCCCACTGCCCGAAAATGACACATGCCGGTTTGAGCGCGTTGTCTCTGGAACAATTAGAAGTCTTTAGTGTTTCCACAGACGATGAAATGGGAGTTCCTCTTTTCACAAGACTGGCAGCAAGTCCAGGTTTAAGGAAAGTTGTATTCACCATGTGCTCAAAATTGTCGCCAGACGAACTGGCATGTCTAGCGAAGGCGCATCAATTGTTCCCGATCACTGTCCGCCTTATAGGCTGCGACAAAATTAAGTCAGCCGCCACAGATGCCATCAACGAAGTGAGAGTGGTCCATCCCATCACCTTTACATTTGCAGCAGCAGATGACCCCAACCCATCTGAAATGGGACAACCCGCCGCCATTCTGATGCCGCCTCCGATACCACCGGCAGATGACATTCTATCTTCAGACAATATGTTAAACTTTTTTGATGAGAACACTCTGGAGAACAATCGGATACTCCCCCATGCATCAGTAATTGAAGATATGGGCCTTAACGAAGAAAACTCCGGCGCTCCAGAAGCGGCCTCCGATGCGATAGAAGAGCCCCTAATTGGCCCAGAGTTTAGAGGAATTGATCTAGCGGGCAGATTTACAAACGATTCTCTCGATGCACTGGTCCAACGATTTCCCAAAATGAGGATTGTTAGAATCACAGACAACCCTGAACTAAGCCACCTAGGAGGACTAAAGCAGCTCAGGGAAGCCAGAACTCTTTATTTGGGCAGATTGTCAGGGACCACAATGAAAATGGTCGAAACGATGTTCCAAAATGGCCCCCAAAATGAAAAGACTTGGCAGCAACTCACCGATGTCCATTTAACAGAAATGCCCATATCTGATGCTGCGTTGAAATTCTTGTCATTATTACCCAATTTAAGAAACCTCACTTTGGCTAGTTGCGACTTATTTACCGTGCAAGGATTCAAGCAGTTGGCGGAGGGATGCCTCTCTCTTGAGAGTCTGACCCTTGTGGATTGTCCTTCAATCGATCCTCCCGCGGTTCAAGAGTTCAGAACCAGACGCCCTAACGTCCATGTCAAAGCCGATTTAGTCGTCGATGTCTCAGCTGCTAAAATGGCAGTCATTGAAGCTGATAAGCAGATCTGGTTAGGGTTGTTAAAGCACAAGTTTATCTTTCGTCCAGGACTAGAAAGCCAAAATAAACCAGACGCAGAGGCTGTAAATAAGTTTTATTCTGATCAACTGGCCCTTATCGAAGTGCAGCTTGAGATCGATCCGAAAGCCGAACTAATCACCCATTGGAGGAGAGCTGATCTCGTTCTTCAAGAGTATGCAAATTTAACCCGCACGGCCTGGGCGCTTAGAAAAGAGATGATTCGAGTCGGCTTTTTCCTCTACAAAGACACACAACGCGCGCCCCGCACAGTTGAAGAAGTGATTCAGTATTTACGGCAGAAAAGTGTGCAAAAAAGCGGGAAAGAGGATTTCGATTATAGAAGAAAAATTCAAGTCTTTGATTTCGAAGATTTAGGGCTAAGCCGTATTCCCGCCCATTTCTATGAATCCATATCCGAGTGGGAACAAGTAAAGGGGATTCTATTGAAAGGCAATCTCTTCGATGCGCCTCCGGAACACCTTGTAGAGCTTTGTCCTATGCTAAATAAGCCTGTCAATCCGGAAGATTCTAAACAGGCTCCTCGACCCGCAGCTCCGCCAGCAAAGGGATTGTGGAACAGATTATTTGGTTCCGGAAAGAAAAACGGATAGATTGACTAAAAAAAGGGCGTTTGACTATTTCTCTCTTTGATGACGCTTGAGTCCTTAGAGAAGAAAATTGAGCGCGATTTGGCGATGATCAACTATCCGCCTAAAGCGTGGAGGTTTGAGGATGAGGGGACCTTTGATGTAGTCATTGTGGGAGCTGGGATGGCTGGCATGACAGCTGCCTTCGCGCTCCTCAAAGTGGGAATTTCCAAGATCCGGCTAATTGATGAGAGCATAGAGGGAAAAGAGGGGCCGTGGATCACCTATGCCCGCATGGTCACCCTCCGATCTCCAAAGCAACCAATGGGTCCCGCCCTTGGCGTTCCCAGTTTGACATTTCAATCGTGGTTCGAAGCGCAGTTTGGTGCCCCTGCTTGGGAAACATTGGGAAAGATTCCAAGAGCCCAATGGATGGACTATCTTGTTTGGTATCGAAACGTCCTAAAACTCCCCGTTCAAAATCAGACCAAACTCATTTCGATCGTTCCGCAGAAAGGACATCTCAAACTCCATTTATCAAACGGGGATGTACTGACCCACAAAGTGATCATGGCTACAGGAAGAGCCGGTTTTGGCGGACCTGAAATCCCCGAATTCATAAAAAAGATCCCTAAATCCCGCTGGGCCCACACCAATGAACTCATCGATTTTGCCTCTTTGAAAGGGAAACGGGTGGCGGTTATTGGCGGCGGCGATTCAGGATTTGACGCGGCCAGGTTTGCCCTCGATTTCCATGCAAAAAGCGCCGATCTTTTTACTAGAAGATCTAAACTTCCAGACACAAATCCGGGAAGAGAACTCTTTTTTCGGGGCGCCTATTTGGGATTCCCTCATTTAAGCGATGAGGAGAAGTGGAAGTTTATGTCCCATATTTTTGACAAGGGAACTACGCCGCCGAGAGAAACGCTCGAGCGGATTTCGAAATATCCCCATTTCAAATTCCACGCAAATACAGACATTGAAAAAATCATCGATTCTTATGACTACTATATTTTAGCAACGGGGCTTGCCGTCGATGGGACGAAACAACCTGAGCTAAAGCCATTCATGGATGATATTCTTCTCTGGAGAGACCGAGGATTTAAAGACCATCCGAAAATGGGCAGATTCCCCTATCTCGGGCCCCACTTTGAGTTTCTTGAGAAAAAGAAGGGAAAGGCGCCATTTCTAAAGGACATTCACTGTTTCAATTACGGATCCTATCTCTCACAAGCCATGTTAGGATCGGATATCCCTCCAATTTCCTACGGAGCTGAAAGCTTGGCAAATGGGATCGCGATTGAATTTTTCCTGAAAGACAGGGAGAAGCACTATGAGAAATTTAAGAACTACAATGATCCAGAATACAGGACGGAAGAGTTTTCCTTTTTCAACCCGCAGTTCTGAGAGGGAGGGGGAGCTTTGGTGTGGTAAAGTCCCATTTTTTTCAACGCAGAGGAAGAAAGAGGTAACCGAGAGAGATCGCAGAGGCGAGGGAAGCCCTCGCACTCCCAGAGAAATTTATATTTTTTTTGGG